>CAITBU010000470.1 GCA_903890595.1 uncultured Holophagaceae bacterium
ATGTCCAGGGGGTCGGCCATGGCCAGCCACAGCACACCCTCGCGTTCCTGCACGGGAACAAAGTGATGCTTCAGCATCAAATCGAGGGGAAGGGCCTGGAAGAGCGCAAAATCCACGGGCTCGCGAGTCAGATCAAGGGTCGGGTAGAGCTCCTTCGCCGGCCGAAAGTCGGTCAGGGTCGGGTCGGGCGTCTCGGCGGCGTCAGAGGGGATCGGCGGGTCAGGCTGGGACATGGAAACATCCTACTGGATCAAGCTCGGGCCCGAACCCCCAGAATCGGTCATGGGTCACAAAGGACGCATGGGTTGGCTTCCAGCGTTGACCTGTGCGGGACCGAGGCCGCACAATGACTGGTCCTGGAGGCTCCATGAATGGCTATGCGTCCATCCTGCTGCTGATCCTGGTGGCCGTGGCCTTGCCGATCATCATCTGGAATCTTTCCTGGCTGCTGCGACCGCACTGGCCCAGCGCCGCGAAATATTCTTCCTATGAGTGCGGCATCGTCGCCCACGGCGAGGCCCGGGCCAAGTTCTCAGTCCGGTACTACCTGATTGCGGTGATGTTCCTTGTCTTCGACGTGGAAACCGTGTTCCTCATGCCCTGGGCCATCCAGATGAAGGAACTGGCCCTCTTCGGGCTGATCGAGTTCGGCATCTTCCTGTTCCTCCTGCTCTTTGGCTATGCCTACATCTGGTCCAAGGGAGCCCTCACATGGGAGTGACGGGCATGGGTGGTCAGGCGCAGGCAGGCATTCTTAAATTTGCAGCCCCCCAGGGGTGCGGTGCAGGAGGTGTGGCGTGAACCAGCCGACCGCCCTTGAACAGATCCTCATCACCACCAAGGTGGAGAAGGTCATGAACTGGTCCCGGGCGACCAGCGTCTGGCCCGTGACCTTCGGCCTGGCCTGCTGCGCCATCGAGATGATGGCCGCCGGCGCCAGCCGCTTCGACTTTGACCGCTTCGGTGCCGGCATCTTCCGCGCCACGCCCCGGCAGGCGGACCTGATGATCATCGCCGGCACCGTCACCTACAAGATGGCGCCCACCATCAAGCTGCTCTACGACCAGATGCCCGAGCCCAAGTGGGTCATCGCCATGGGCTCCTGCGCCACCGCTGGCGGACCCTTCGACTCGTACCACACGGTCCAGGGCGTGGACAAGATCATCCCCGTGGACGTCTTCATTCCGGGCTGCCCGCCCCGGCCTGAGTCGCTCATCTACGGCTTCCTCAAGCTGCAGGACAAGATCATGACCAGCAGCCTGGCGGACCGGTACAAGGACATCTTCGAGGAGGTCGGCTGATGACGGATCCGATCGTCCCCCAGCCCGAGGCGGCCCCTGAGGCTCCGACGGGACCCTACGTCTACGACTACGCCGCCTCGCCCCAGCGGCAGGTGGTCATGCCCAAGACCGTGCCCCTGCCCAGCCGCCGGACCTACCTCGCCGAGGTAAAGGCCGCCGCCGAGGCGGACGAGGCCAAGTGGCAGAAGATGCAGGCGGACTTCGAGACCGCCAAGGCCAAGGCCGAGGCCGAGGGCAAGGATGCCCCCAAGCCCCCTGTGCGCCCAGTGCCCCGCAAGGACGACAACGACATGAAGACTCCTTGGCCCGAAGATGCCAAGGACCCCGACCTGCTGCTGCTCCAGGGCGCCCTGGGCGACAAGGTCGAAGAGGCCTTCGAGCAGGCCGGTGAGCTGACCTGCCAGGTGAGCAAGGACGCCATTCTCGAGATCCTGCTGCTCTGCCGCGACCACGCCGGTCTGCGCTACGAGATGCTGGCCGACCAGACCGCCACCCACTACCCCGCCGCCACTGGCTGGGACTACAGCGTGGTCTACCACCTCACCAGCATCTCGCGCCGGAAGCGCCTGCGCCTGCGGATCCTGGTGCCCGAGGGCTTTGTGCCGGACAGCGCCTGCGCCGCCTACCCCAGTGCCAACTGGATGGAGCGCGAGATCTACGACATGCTCGGCATCACCTTCGCGAACCACCCGGACATGAC
>CAITBU010000471.1 GCA_903890595.1 uncultured Holophagaceae bacterium
CCCTTTATACAAGGGTACTTGTGATGCCCTAATAGAGGAATGCAACGGGACACCCCAGTCAGCCATTTGTAAGTGTGATGGAAAGGGCAATGCCCCCTTTTACAAGCTCGGTATCAAACATCTTAGATATCAAAAATCTAAATAGAATATTGTTAAATATTAATTTGTGATCTGTATTGAGGTGCGTATTGAAATTTATTATTGTGCTCCAGTTATTGCTTTCAACCACCTTGTTCGCTCAAATATCGCATATCTATTCATTCGGAAGAGAATGGGTTGTCGTGAATGAATCGGTGTTTGAAAGAGGAGCAAAAGCTTTTTATCCCATCCCTGACCTGCCAAGGATTTCAACAGGAGCTGATCTCGGGCTCGTCAGCAGGGCCTTCGATGGTGATTATGGCTACCTGACAGAACAGGTTGGAAATAAGGCACTGAGACTCCGATTTGGGCAGAAACTAGCGACCCAGGAGGGCCCTCGGTGGTTCTGGTCAATGTCCCAAGTTCTGAAGGGGGAGTTCCACTTCTTAGCGGTTAATCAAAAGAAAGCTCTCGTGGAGCGACTGGATGCCACCGATGAAAATGGGGACAGGCTTTTTCAAATACTCACGGTCGACCTGTTGGGCGGCGAATCCAACTTGGTAATTTCCCTCAAGGATCCTGCCACGGTTCGCCAAGCCAGTGCTGTGGCATCGGGGGGCCAATTTGTTGTTTTCGTGAATGATGGGTCTATTCATTTGGTAGAGGCGGAAACAAGGACCTCCTCGGTCATTGAGACTGATTTTTTGCATAAAGCATCGCCTAAGTTTGTCGACTCTATTTCGGACGGCAACGGAAAAAGCAGGAGCCAGCCGCCCATGTTTATTGGTTCCCCCTTCTTCTCGAAGGAGGGGGAAATCTATGTCCCCATGCAACTGCGTGAACGTAATCGCTGGTCCATGACGGCCATGCAGGCCCTATTCGACGACCTGCCCATCGCCGAAAAAAGCAAAGCGATTGAGGCTGGCAAGTGGCCACCCAAACAGGAATACGAGGGTTCAGATACTGTGTTCGTGCTGATTCGGTATGACTTTGATCTTCGCAAGGTCACTGCTGTCCAGCCGGAGCGGCTCGGGGTCTTGGTCAGGGCGGACAAATATACCGGCCAGATAATGCTCGTCCAGACGGAGTGGCCAGTCGACCTCACGGAGATGGGAGGTCAGATTCTCCTTCTCAAAGATGCCCTCAAGGAATCTGGTGTCGATGCTAAGACGATTAAATGACCCCGCTTGTAGCAAGTAGGTCGATCCGCATTGCTATGGATGGCCCCTACTTCCGCAGGGCGTCAGGGACCCGCTGATGCCGGTAGGAGCCGATGAGGAGGTTCGGCCCCTGCTCAGCCATGCCCGCTTCCAGCTTGTCCGCACCGTAGTAGAGCTGCTGGTTCATGAAGCCCAGCTGCGAGGTGCCCAGCTCCGGCAGGGCCCGAATGACCGCTGCAGCGAGGTGCACCAGCGCATCCACCCCCTGGTACTGGAGGGTGGCGATGCGGTCCATGAGGAGGTTGTCCTCGTGCCGGTTTAGGGGGCGGGAGTAGTAGATGGTCTTCCCGTCGAAGAGGATCTGGCTGCCCTCGGTGGCGATGGGGTAGCTCTTGCCCTTGTCGGTCACATCAAAGGTGAAGTTGGTGCCCTTCTTGAAGGCCGCCATCAGGCTCTGAAACTTGGGGTGGCTGAGGTAGGGCCCGCCCAGGTTGGCCTTCTTCATGACCGGGCGCACCTCCTTGGCGGTGGGGCCATACATCATGTGGTTGTAGCGCAGGGCCTCAGCCCGCTCTTCGGGGGTCTGGCGCTTTACCTTTTCTTTTTTTGGGGCCTTGCCAGGAGCTGCGGTCATGGGACTCCTCATCGTTCGTTGTGGCCTTGGTGATTGTCGCACAAGGGCTGGGGGGTGGCCCCGGACCCAGGCAACAGCGCCCGGGTCAGAAGTCGAAGGTGGGTCCGCTGAGGGTCTGGGCGTCGAGGATCTGCCCTTGGGTATCGAGGGTCACCAGGCCCTGGGCCTGGCGGGGGGTCAGCTGGCTGATCTGCTGGAAGGCCTGGGTCCGAAGCTCGGAGCTGCCCCCCTCGGCGCTCTCGAAGAAAACGGCGCCCACGCGGTAGGTCTGCCGGGCTTCGGGGACCAGGTGGAGCTCCCGCAGCTGCCGCTCGTCCACAGGGCTGGGGGCGTCCGTCATGAGACACCGGGCCTGGGCGGTCTTGGGGAAGGCGATGACCTCCCGGATGTTGGTGACGCCCGCCAGCAGCATCACGAGGCGGTCCAGGCCCAGGGCCAGGCCCCCGTGGGGCGGCGCTCCGAAGCTGAGGGCATCCAGCAGGAACCCGAACTTGGCGCGGGCCTCCTCG
>CAITBU010000472.1 GCA_903890595.1 uncultured Holophagaceae bacterium
ATCGCTCTCCAGGTGGCCGCCCAGACAGCCCCGGAGCTCCTCCAGGGGGGTCGTGGGCAGGTAGCGAACGGGAAGGGCCATGCCCCTCCCATCGGTTCAGGCCCCTTCCGGGTCAAGAACCAGTCGGAAAGTGGTAGCGTTTTCCCATGCGCGCCCTGGTCCCTGCCCTTTTGGCCTTCGCCCTCCAGGCTCAGCCGCCGGCTTTCCTGGACCAGATCCCCCATGGACCCAGGGAAGAGGCCCTGGACATCATCCAGCGGGCGGACTTCATCTTCGACACGCGGACCACACCCAAGCATGTGCGCCTCGCCACCATGGAGAAGCTCTTCGACCATCCTCGTCTGGGGGCGGCGATGTGGCGGCACTGTCAGTTTGTGCCGGCCTTCTATGCCTTCACCCATCCAGATGGGGCCTGGAGCATCAACGACACCCGGGGGCTGACGGGCAGCCTGCGCCTCATCCTGCAGCGGCCCGGGCACCGGGTCTACCTGGTGGAGGGCCGGGCCGAGCGGGGCCGCCTGAAGACACCGTTCTCGGTGGGTGCACGCATGCTGACCTCCTACAAGTACTGGGAGGGGAAGAAGGGCTTCGAGACCCATCTGGAGACCTGGACGGCCCTGGACTCGGCCCTCCTGGGTCTGGTGGCCCGCCCCTTCAGGGGCTACATCAAGGGCCGCCAGGATGAGTTCATCGCCTACATCAACGGGAACGTGGCCACCTTCGGCGAGTTCGCTGAGCTGAGCCCGGAAGACTTCCATCGACCCTTAAAGCGGGACGGGGACTTGGTGGCCCTCCGGGACTTCGAGGCCCTCTTCCTCAAGCGCTGAGGGTCGCTCCGGGTGGCGCAGGTGCGCCCTTGCGGTCATGCTTTGGGCACGCAGACAGGAGCCCAACCATGTTCCAGAAGGTCCTGGATCAGCTTATTGAACGGGTACCCGAGGCCCTGGCGGCGACCTTCAACGACCGCGACGGAGACCCCCTCTGTTTCCGGGCGGCGCAGGTACCAGAGGAAGCCCTTCAGCTGCTGGCCGCCTACGAAAAGGCGATCCGCCGGCAGCTGCAGCAGGCCCTGGAAGAGTTTGACCAGGGCGAGGTCAGGCAGGTGGCCTTCGCCACGGACCGGCACTGGATCCTCATGCTAGGGGCCCAGGAGCAGTGCACGCTGGTGCTGGTGATGGCGCGGGAGGGACTGCTGGGCCGCGCCCGGTACCACATGGAGCAGGCCATTCAGGCCCTGAACCAGGAACTATAGGAGCCTTGGATGGAACGCCTCATGGGATTGGTCGGCATCGCGGCCTTCGTGGCCCTTGCCTACGGCCTCTCTAGAAACCGCGCTGCCATCCACTGGCGGACCGTCGCCTGGGGCCTGGGCCTGCAGTGGATCTTCGCCCTGGTGGTGCTGAAGGGCACCGTCATCGCCGGCCTGCTTGGCTTCCTGCCCTTCCCCCGGGGGACCGGGTGGGTGGTGCTGGCTCTGATGTTCGTCCCCATGGCCCTCCGCCGCTTTGCGTCCTATGAGAACCGCCCCCTAAACTGGGGCCTGTTCGCCGTCATTGTGCTGGGGCTCCTCCGGGGCAACCTGGTGGGCTCGGCCTTCGATCGCATGCGCATCGTGGTGGAACACCTCATGGCCTATGCCCATGAGGGCGCCAGCTTCGTCTTCGGGGCCCTCTCCGACGGTCCCGGCAGCAAGGTGGGCATGGTCTTCGCCTTTGCGGTGCTGCCCACCATCATCTTCGTGGCATCTATCTTTGCGGTGCTCTACTACCTGGGTGTCATGCAGTGGGTGGTCACCGCCGCCGCCCGGGCCATGGGCCGCTTCCTCAAGGTGTCCGGGGCCGAGAGCGTCAGCGTCGCCGCCAGCATCCTCATGGGCCAGACCGAGGCCCCGCTCACCATCCGGCCCTTCCTGGCCCGCATGACCCGCAGCGAGCTGATGCTTGTCATGACCGCAGGCATGGCCCACGTGTCCGGCAGCATCATGGTGGCCTATGTGCAGGTGGCCCACGTGGACATCGTCCACCTGCTGACGGCTGTGATCATGACCGCCCCCGGCGCCGTGATGCTGGCCAAGATGCTGGAGCCGGAGACCGAGGTCCCCGAGACCCAGGGCGAGGTCAAGGTCGACATCCCCAACCACGACGCCAACCTGCTGGACGCCGCCGCCCGCGGTGCCTTTGAGGGGGGTCAGCTGGCCTTCAACGTGGCCGTCATGCTCATTGCCTTCATCGCCCTCATCTACCTGGTGAACGGCCTGATGAAGGCCATTCACCCAGCCTTCACCATGGAGCTGGTGCTGGGCTATGCCTTCAAGGTCCCGGCCTTCCTCATGGGGGTGTCCTGGTCCGAAGCTGGGCAGGTCGGCGGGCTGCTGGGCAAGCGCATGGTGGTCAACGAGTTCGTGGCCTTCCTGGACCTGGGCAACATGACGGGCCTCTCGGCCAAGTCCCGCCTGATCTCCACCTTCGCCTTGTGCGGGTTCGCCAACTTCAGCAGCATCGCCATCCAGGTGGGGGGCATCGGAGCCCTGGTTCCCGAGCGCCGCGGCGACCTGGCGCGCCTGGGCTTCCGGGCCATGCTGGCCGGCACCCTGGCCAACTTCATCAGCGCCTGCATCGCCGGGGTCCTCTCCTAGAGAGCCCCCGTTGCAGGCCTTAGTGCACCGTCTCGGGCTCTTCCACCCCGTCCTGGGGGGGCGTCACGCCGCGCCAGCCAGCCGCCCACGCCAGGTTTAGGAGCAGGCCCAGGGCGATGTAGGTGCTGAAGAAGCCGATGAAGAAGCGCTGCTGGAAGAGGATCATCAGCGCAAAGAGCAGGACCACCATGAGGCTGGTGACCATGGAGGTGCGCGGGCTGGCTGAGGCCTTCTTGAAGCTGGGGAAGCGGAGGGTGGAGACCATCAGCAGACCCACCAGGAACAGCTCCACGGCAAAGGCGTAGGCATGGGTAGCCCGGACCGGGGGGACCGGATGCCAGATGATGATGGAGGCCACGGCGGCGGCGGCGGCGGGAATGGGCAGACCCACGAAGTAGCGGGGGTCCACGGCCCTCACCTGCACATTGAAGCGGGCCAGGCGCAGGGCGCCGCAGGCGGTGAAGACGAAGCAGGCGGCCCACCCGGCAGCGCGCAGGGTGCTGTCGTGGATGCCCAGGTGGAAGAAGGCGTAGCGGTAGGCCAGGATGGCGGGCGCCATGCCGAAGCTGATCACATCCGCCAGGCTGTCCAGCTGCACGCCGAACTCCGTGGCGGTGTTGGTGGCCCGGGCCACCCGGCCGTCCAGGCCGTCGAAGACCCCGGCCAGCACCAGCAGGCCGCCAGCCCAGAGGAAGTAGCGCTCGGGGGTCGCACCGGCTGCGTTGATGGACATCACCACGCTGGAGAAGCCACAGAAGATGGAGGCCATGGTGATGCTGGAGGGCAGCACGAACATGGACCTGCGCACGGCCCGCTGTCTGCGGTCACGGCGTTCCTCTGGGGTCAGGCGGGGTTTCATGGACCCAGTTTCCCACATTCGGGGCGACTCCGGGGGATCCAGGGGCCGAGGGTATCCTGAAGGCCTGGGGGACGTGTGCAGCGGCTGGTGGTCATCGGGGGAGGACATGCGGGGCTGGAGGCGGCCCAGGTGGCGGCCCGCATGGGTGTGCCCACGACCCTCCTGACCATGAACCTGGACCAGATTGGCCAGATGAGCTGCAACCCCAGCATCGGCGGGGTCGGCAAGGGCCACATGGTGCGGGAGCTGGACGCTCTGGGCGGGGCCATGGGCCGCCTCATCGACGCCACCGGCATCCACTTTCGCATCCTCAACGAGAGTCGGGGAGTGGCTGTGCGCGGCCCCCGGGCCCAGGCCGACAAGGTCAAGTACCGCATCGCCGCCCGGCTGCTGCTGGAGCGCACCCCGGGGCTACGCCTGCGCCAGGGGACGGCCGCCGGCTTGCGCTGGCGAGAGGGAACCCGGGGCCTCGAGGGGGTGGAGCTCCTGGATGGGTCCTTTCTGCCCTGCGAAGCCGTGGTCCTCACCAGTGGCACCTTCCTCAACGGCCAGATTCTCATCGGGGACCGGCGGATTGAGGCCGGCCGCTCCGGCGAGCCCGCCAGCACCCACCTGGCCCTGCAGCTTCGCTCCCTGGGCCTGCGCCACCGCCGCCTGAAGACCGGGACCAGTCCCCGCCTGGCTGCCGGGTCCATCGACTTCACCCGCCTGCTGGAGCAGCCGGGCGACGCCCCCCCTCGGCCCTTCAGCTTCTTCAGTCCCGGGATCCCCCAGCGGCAGGTGCCCTGCCACATCGTCCACACCACGGCCCAGACCGAGGCCATCGTGCGGGAGCACCTCTCCGAGTCGAGCCTCTACGGCGGCCACATCGAGGGGGTCGGCCCCCGCTACTGCCCGTCCATCGAGGACAAGTTCGTGAAGTTCCCGGACAAAGGACGCCACCAGATCTTCGTGGAGCCCGAGAGCCTGGAGACGGACGAGATCTACCTGGCGGGCCTCTCCACCTCCATGCCCCCGGCGGTCCAGCAGGCCATGGTGCGGAGCCTGCCAGGCTTCGAGGCCGCCGAGATCCTGCGCCCGGGCTATGCCATCGAGTACGACAGCTTTGACCCCCTGCAGCTGCGGCGGGACCTGGCGGTGGACGCCCTGGAAGGCCTCTGGTTTGCGGGCCAGATCAATGGCACCACGGGCTACGAGGAAGCCGCCGGTCAGGGCCTTTTGGCTGGCATCAATGCGGTGCGCTGGCTGCGGGACCAGGAGCCCGTGATCCTGGGTCGGGACCAGGCCTACCTCGGCGTCATGGTGGACGACCTGGTGACCAAGGGTACGGACGAGCCCTACCGCATGCTCACCGCCCGGGCCGAGCACCGCCTGGGGCTGGCCTGCGACCTGGCCGATGGCCGCCTGCTGGCCGTGGCTCAGGAGGTCGGGGCCCTGACCCCGGCGGAGCTGGCCCAGGTCGAGACCCGGGTGGCCGCCCGGGCGACCCTGCGGCAGCGCTGCGAGGGAGCCTGGGTGACCCAGACCAGCGCCTTCGGCCCCATCGCCGCGGGGGTCGGCATCCGTCTCGAGGCCGGCCTGAGCCTGGCGGAGCTGTTCCGCCGCCAGCAGATCGGCCCGGCCGAGGCGGATGCCTGCCTGACCCTGCTGGAAGGACCCAGCACGGAGGTGCCGGGCTGGGACGGGCCCCGCGAGCGGGACCTCCTACTCTTTGACCTGCGCTACGCCCCTTATCGGGACCGGGAGGCGCGCCTGCTGGAGGGCCACCGGGCTTGGGACCAGGTGCTCATTCCCACGGACCTGCGGGTCGAGCGCCTGCAGGGTATCTCCAGGGAAGTCATGGAGAAACTGGTCCTGCACCGCCCGGAGACCCTGGGTCAGGCCAGTCGGATTCCCGGGATCACGCCGGCCGCCGTGACCCTCCTGCACCTGTATATTCATCGCCACTGGAGCATATAGTTTAATTGTGATTTTTGTCCTTGAGCTTCCATGGAACTGGAAGGTTATCCTGGGTTCAGTGCACGCTTGGAGGATCCATGCCAGCTGTCCTTGAGGCCCCCGTCCCGTCCGGTACCCGGTCCCTGCCCCTGCTCAAGATCGGGCAGCTGGCCCTCCGGTCCGGCATCACGGCTCGGAACCTGCGCTTCTATGCGGACGCCGGGGTGTTTGGCGACCTGCCCCGCTCTCCCAAGGGCTACCGCCTGTTTCCTGTGGAGGCCGTCCACTGGGTGCGGATCCTGAGGGCGGCCCAGGCGGCGGGCTTCAGCCTCGATGAGGTCCAGGAACTGCTGCGCTCCCTGCGCCAGGACTTGGCCCCCTGCGACCATGTGCGGGAAGCCCTCGGCGCCAAGCTGGAAGCCCTGGAGACCAAGCTGCAGGAGATCGGGCTGCTGGTGGATATCCTTCGGGTCACCCTCGGCACGCCCGACGGCAAGAGCAGTGAGCTGGGCTGCAACCTCATGGAAACCCTTCTGTCGGAGGCCATCCGCCTGCCGGCCTTTGCAGGACAGCGGGCCTGAAGCCCGAGGGAGTCAACGATGTCCACCCAGACCTACCGAATCACCGGGATGACCTGCGGCGGCTGCGCCCGCCACGCTGAGAAGGCCCTCCGCTCTGTGGCCGGGGTGGCTGTGGTGACCATCGACCTGGCCCAGGGCACGGCGACGGTCGAGGGGGAAGCCAGCCAGGAGGCCCTGGCCGCCAGCGTGGCGGCAGCCGGCTATCAGCTGGTCGGCCCGGCCTGAGGCCCGGGGGACCCCGTGGCCACCCAGACCTTCAGTGTCACGGGCATGACCTGTGCCGCCTGCGTGCGGCACGTTGAAAAGGCCATCACAAGCACCGAGGGCGTCACTGCCGCCCGGGTGAACCTGGCCACGGCCACCGTCGATATTGATGGCAGCGCCACCTTCGAGGTCCTGGCTCCCCAACTCGAGGATGCGGGCTACGGCCTGGTCCGAATCGAGGCTGAGGCACCCCTCGGGGAGGACCTGGGACCCAGCCGGAACCGGATGATTCTGGCCCTGGCCCTCTCCGCGCCCATGCTCCTCACCATGCTCCCGGGCGTGCCGTGGCAGCTGCCGGGCTGGGTCCAGGCCGCCCTGGCCACCCCGGTGGTCTTCGGGGCCGGGCTCGGCTTCTTTCGTCGGGCGGGCCGTCAGGCCCTGCATGGCCAGGCCTCCATGGACACGCTCATCGCCCTCGGGGCCGGCATCGCCTGGGCCTTCGCCATGGCGGAGTGGCTGCGGGGCGCTCACCATCTGAGCTTCGAGACGGCGGCTTCGTTGGTGGCTTTCCTCCTCACCGGCAAGCACCTGGAGGCCCGGGCCAAGGCCCGCGCCACGGACGCCCTCAAGGCCCTGCTGGCCCTGGCGCCGCCCACGGCCCTGCGGGTGGCAGCGGATGGCAGTGTCCTGGAGGTTCCGGTGGCGGTCCTCGGTCTCGGTGACCTGGTGCGCATCCTGCCGGGCCAGGCGGTGCCGGCGGACGGCCGGGTGCGCACGGGGTCTGCCGAGGTGGATGAGTCCATGCTGACGGGCGAGCCGCTACCGGTTCCCAAGGTCGTCGGGGAGCCCCTGGTGGCGGGCACCGTGGTCCATGGGTCGGCGCTGGAGATGGAGGTCCTGGCGGTCGGGGCCGCCACGCAGCTGGCGCGGATGGCAGCCCTGGTGGCTCAGGCCCAGGGCTCCAAGGCCCCGGCCCAGGACCTCGCCGACCGCATCAGTGCCGTCTTTGTTCCCGTCATCCTGGCCCTGGCCGCCGTCACCTTCCTGGCCTGGTGGCTGGCTGGCGGCTTGGCCCAGGCCTGGCGGCCGGCGGTGACCCTGCTGGTGATCGCCTGCCCCTGTGCCCTGGGCCTGGCCACACCAGTGGCGGTCATGGTGGGTCTCGGCGCTGCAGCACGGCAGGG
>CAITBU010000473.1 GCA_903890595.1 uncultured Holophagaceae bacterium
CACGCCTCTGACGGCGGGGCAACACACCCTAGGCCTCTCTGTGGCCATGGGGGGCGGGACGACCGTTCCGGTCAGCGGCATTGCCGTGACGGTGCAGCTGCCGGCCGGCGTGACCGTGGCCACGGGGAGCGGCGATCCGGCCGCCATCCTGGATACCTCATTAAGTGCCGGGAGCGCCATCACTGGCACCTCGGTGCTGAGCGGGTCGCACTCCGCCACCACGCGGCAGTCCAAGCTGACCGTGGTCCACGGCCCCACGGCCACCTGGAGCGGCGAGTACCTGCGGCTCAAGGTGACGGTGCCCAGCGGGAGCAGCATCTACGCCACGGACTTCACCACCCTCAACGCCACCCCGGTAGCCATTAAAGTCGTCGGCGTCGACACCACTGCCCACAGCACCGTCGTGCTCACCAGCCAAGCCACAGCCACGCTGAGAGTGGTGGACTGAGGGACCTGCCAAAAGCAACAGATCAAGGCTAAGACGCAAAGGCGCGAAGAACGGCGAAGGTAAAGACCTACTCTTTTCTAGGTGCCTACTGGGCTTCGGTTGCGCCGAGCTGAATCTGTGTCATCTGTGAAATCTGTGGATCCGCTTTTTATCAGTTTCCCTGGCCTGCTGACCCGGGCTAAGCCCCGCCCAGGGCGATGTCGTCCAGGAGGATGCTGAGGCCGGCGCTGCTGCCGTACCAGCGGAGGTCGCTGCCCAGGGCGGCGATGCGGGTGAGGAAGTCCCGGAGGTTGCCGGCGAAGGTGAGCTTGTCCACGGGCTCGGCCAGCTCGCCATTGCGGATGCGGATGCCGCTGGCGCCCACGCTGAGGTCGCCGCTCACGGGGTCGACCGTGTGCAGGCCCATGATCTCGGTGATGAGCACGCCGTTGCCCGCCAGGCGGTAGAGGTCCTCGGCGGACTGGGTGCCCGCCAGGGGAAAGAGGTTGAAGGTGGTGGCGCCGGGCTGGCTGCCGAAGCCCCGGCCGGCACTGGCGGTGGGGGCCACGCCCATCTCCGCGGCGGTCTTGAGGGTGTGCAGGTAGGTCTGGAGCACGCCGCCCTCAATGAGGACATTGCGGCGGGTGGGCAGGCCCTCGGCGTCCCAGGGCTCGGAGCCCAGGGCGGGGCAGCCCTTGGAGGGCAGGAGCCGGCCATCGTCCACCAGGGTGAGCAAGGGGGAGGCGATGACTTCGCCCAGGCGCCCAGCGAAGAGGCTGCGCTGCTTGAGGACGGACTCGGCGTCCAGCATGCCCGCCACGATGCCCAGGAGGTCCACGGCCACCTCCGGGTGGAGGACCACGGGGTACTTGCCCGCGGGCAAGCGCTGGGGGTTCAGCTTGCGCTCGCCCTTGAGGGCCGCCTCGGCACCGATGGCCGCCAGATCCAGGTCCGGGCTGCGGGACACGCCCCAGTGCCACGAGGCCTGGCGCTCCTCACCCTCGGCCACGGCCAGCTCGATGCTGGCAGAACAACTGGTGGCGGCTCCGGGGGTGCGTACACCCCGCTGGGTGAGCAGCAGGCCGGCCCCACTGCCGTCGGACCAGGCGGCCTCGCGCACGGCGGCGACTTTGCTGGACGCACGCCGGGACCCGGCTTCCAGCTCCAGGGCCCAGGCGATGCGCTGCTCCGAGGTGATGGCCTCCACGGCGGGGTCGTAGGGGCTGGGCAGGTCATCCACACCCGAGGGCTCGGCCTGGCGCAGCCAGGGGTCCTCGTCCCCCAGGGCACTCAGCTCCCAGGCCTGGGCGAAGAGGCTGCGGAAGTCCGCCGACACCAGGTCCGTGGTGGTGGCCAGGCCCACGCGGAAGCCCTGGTCGCCGCCCCGGATGACCCGCACCCCTAGGCCGCCGCGCTTGCTGGTGCGGAGGTCCTCCAGAGCACCGTTCTGCACCTTGGCCTTGCGACTCTTGGAGATGGAGAGATAAGCCTCCGCCCCCACCGCGCCGAGGCCCATGGCATGCGCAATACCGTCCTGCAGACGGCCTTCCAGAGCTTGCGGAATAAACGACTCGAAGGGGTTGGTC
>CAITBU010000474.1 GCA_903890595.1 uncultured Holophagaceae bacterium
AGCAGGGACGTCTCATCCTTGGTGGAGAAGCGCACCCGGAGGCCGTCCCCCTCGGGTACGGCGGTCAGGTCGAACAGCACCGGCGGGGTGTGGTCGATGAGGAAGGGCGGCGTGCGCCAGGTGCTGGTGAGAGCGGCATTGAAGGGGGCCGTGGGGGCGTCCGAGGCGGTCACCTCCAGACGGTAGCGGCCGTCCGGCACGGGGAGGGTGTCAAAGCTGAAGAACTTCTCCTTCCAGGCCTTCTCGATGAGGATGGGCGAGCCCTTCTCCGGGATGAGGCGGATGGCGAACTGGAGGGTGTCGCCGTTGGGGTCGTTCACCTTGAAGGTAAAGCTCTGGCCACCGCGCCGGAAGCTGCGCTTCTCGGAGCCCATGTAGCCCAGGGCCGGGATCAGCTTCTGGACCTCCAGGGGGATCCGCTCGATGCCGATGTCATCCTGCGGGGCGGTGCGCATGAGCACCACGCCGGGCGGCATGACCTCGACGCCTTCCCAGACCGGGGGCAGGTTGCGGTGCGCCCAGTGGACATCCACGGTCTCGACGATGGGCGTGGCGCCGCCGCGGGTGCTGGCGAGGCGGAGGCGGAACTGGGCGAAGCGCGCCGCCGGCAGAGCCGGCCGCTCACCACTGCGCAGGGGCGGGGTCCAGGGCGTCCAGGTGGCGTCCGGAGACTCGGTGTTGCCGATGCGAAACTGGAGCTCAACAGTCGTACCAGTGGGGGTCTCCGCGTCCAGGTAGGCGCGGCCCCAGTCGGCGATGGGGGCACCCTTGAGGATGCGGGACTCCAGGGTGCCTTCTGTGGCCTGGGCCTCGGAGAGCAGGTGCAGCTCGGCGGGGTTCGAGCCCACCACCAGCAGGTCTCCGCCAGTGGGCAGGAAGGCCGTGGCCTGGGCCGTGCCCAGCTCCTGCACCACGGCGAAGGGATCGGACTGCCGCGCCTTGCCCAACGGCAAGGCAAAGATGCGGGAGCGGTTGCCCGTGCCCACCAGCAGCTGGCCCTTCCAAGCGGCCAGGGCATAGACCTGACTCTGGGCACTCTGCCACAGCAGCTCCGGGACCCGATCCCGGTCCAGGCGGATGACCGCCGAGCGGGTGGTCAGAGTGGTGTCGGTCTGGAGGTAGCCTTCGCGGCGCTCCAGCTGGCCCGTGCTGAACTTCGGGGTGAGGCCGTTGTCGGCGCCGATGTAGAGGTCACCATCCACCAGGGCCAGGGCGCGCACCTCCTCGAAGGGCGTGTCCATCAGGGTCTCCAGCCGGTCTCCGGTGCGGTTGTAGCGCAGCACCAGGCCCCGGCCATGGCTACCCAGGTAATAGCCCCCCTGCCCGTCCGCCGTCAGTGCAGTGAAGGCCGTCTCGTCCGCCAGCTCTGCCAAGCGGCGGCTGGAGCCCTCCCGGGCCTGGATGAGCAGCGCACCCTTCTCCGAGCCGCCGGCGACGATCACAGCGTCCCCGTCCACGGCCAGGGCCCACACGATGCGGGCGTCGATCTCGGCGAACACCTTGGAAGCACCGGTGGGGGACACCCGGTAGAGCTTGCCCTCCCCTGTGGGGGCCACGATGAGGTCCGACCCCAGGCGGGCGAGGGCGAAGACGATGCCGCCCTTCACCTGGCCCAGGGGCTTCATCTGGCCCCCGGTGAAGTGGAAGAGCTTGCCGTCCGTACCCGCCGAGAAGTAGGCCCCGCCAGCCCCATCCGGAACGGCGGCCCAGATGACCCCTTCGGGCAGCTGGGCGACCCGCCGCAGGGCCGGCGCCAGGCGGACCCGGCCATCGGCCCCGATGCGCACACCGCGCGTCTCGGAGCCCAGCCAGTCGTTGAAGCCAGAGAAGGTGGCAGAGGGCTGCTCCGCGAAGGCGGAGGCCCCGAGGAGAGCGGTGAATAGCAGGATCATCCGGCGCATGGTTCCCTTTCGTCGCAACAGCATCTACTCGATCTCCACGTCCAGCTGGCTGAGGCCGCGGACCTCCCGCTCAAGGGGGAGGACGGCCCGGCCCACGATGCGTCGCTGCAGCTTGTTGTCGCTGCTGGCGCCGTCTCCACCCACCAGGCTGGCCACCGTCGGGGGAATGCCCTCGATGCGGCTGCCCCGGAGGCCAGCGCCAGGCTGCAGCTGCACCAGCAGCGCATAGGCGTGGTTGTTGCGAAGGGCCCCGTTCAGAATCCGCACGATGTCGCCCAGGGCGGCCACTTCCACCACCCGCTCGTCCGGGTCGGCGGCGGTGAGGCTGTAGCCGTCACCCACCATGAGCACCGCCTTCCCCTTGGCGGCGGAGGACGGCACCTGGATGTTGAAGGTGGCGGTCTCCCGCACGCCCTGGATGTTCTGGAGGGTCACCAGCACCGGCAGCACCTCGCCCCGCCGAGCCCGGGCCTTGAGCAGACGGACGGCGACGATGCTCGTCAGGTCCAGGCGCTCCTCGGCCTTGATGGTCAGTGAGATGCCCTCGATGACCGGCTTCTCGAAGGGGTTGAGGCAGAGGGCCTGCACCATGGCGCCGACGTACTGGGACATGCGGCCGGGATTCAGATCGGCGATGACGTTCTCGAGCTGGATGGCGGGGTGGCCCGCCAGCTTGATGTTGCCCTGCAGGGACAGGCTCTGGAAGCCGATGCCCCGGGTGTGGGCGTCCAGCGTCTGGGCCACAGCGGTGGCCGCCAGGGCACCGGTGGCCACCGGGTGATCCATGAGCTCGAAGCGGAAGTCCAGGGTGCGCTTACCCCCCAGGTTCAGGCCGATGCGCATGGGCACCATGTGGGCCTCGGCTCCCAGGATGCCGGCCACCCCGGAGCTGCGGTCCAGCCGGAGGGCCCCGATGGGCGCCACGGGCATGGCCAGCTTGAAGGAGTTCTGGTAGCTGGCCACGCTGGTGGCCACCGTGGCCGACCAGAGCGGCAGGTCCACGGGCCCCAGGTTGAACAGCTGGTGGCCGAACATGAGCACCCGCTTGCCCGAGACGTAGGTGATGGTGCCGGAAGCGGCTAGGTCCAGGTCACCCTGCATAAGAGCGATGGCGGCCATGCCGCCGGGCTCCAGTGGGCTGGCTTCCTCCCGCCCCCCGGAGAGGGTGGGGACGGCGGTGAAGGTCACGGGCCACCCGGACCACAGGCGCTGGGCTTCGGCGCCCAGGGCGCTGCCAGCCAGGGCCATGGGCAGGGTCTGGGGGTCGGTGTCCCCCATGAGGGTGCGGAAGTCCAGCATCTGGCCCAGGAGGGCCGCCTTGAGCACCTTGGGGGGCTCCAGCTTGGGCAGGATCAGGGGGGTCCGGCTGGGGGCAATTTCAGGGATATCCCTAAGTTGCTCTAGCATTTCTCCAATAGGGGTGATGCCACCAATAGGCTCTTTTTCGAAGAGGAGGCCGGTACTAAGGGCCCCGATGAGCTTTCCGTCGATGTAACAGGGACTGCCGCTCATGCCTGCCAGGATGCCCGTCTCAGCCAGGGGTCCCCCCGAGGCCCGGACCATGATGCGGCTCCGACCCGGTGCGGAGTTCTTCTGGACGCCCAGCACCTCGAACTCAAAGCGCTCGATTTTTCCTCCCTGAAACACCGTCCGGCCATAGCCTTTCATGCCGGCCCGAATCTCCCCTACGCCAAGGGTTGCCGTGCCCTCTGCCAGCAGGGGGGCCAGGCAAAGGAAGACAGCGAGGAGGAGCGGTTTCATGGGGATCTCTGGGAATGAAGAAGCCTAACAGACGGGCCTCCGGAGGAGGCCCTGTGACCATGAGGTGTCTTCTAGGTGAATTTCGTTCCTGGACCCATCGGTCCCCTTCCAATTGCGCCCCCCCAGACGCTACCCTCAAAGCTGGAGGAACTTCCCATGCGTCCACGGCATTTGAGCACTTCGACCCTTGCGGCCCTGCTTGTCGCAGCCGCTCCCCTCATGGCCCAGACGGTGTCCACTCAGCTCGGTGGTCGCGTGCTGGATGCCAAGGGCGCTGCGGTGGCCGGTGCCACTGTGGTCGTCCGCAACCAGGAGACGGGCCTGACCCGTACCATGCAGAGCAGCGCCGAGGGCCGCTACCTGGCCACCATGCTGCCTGTGGGCCCCTACACCGTGACGGTGACCAAGGCCGGCTTTCAGGCCGCCAGCAACATCCGCGTGAACCTCAACCTCGGCGACGCCGCTCCCCTCACCGTCAAGCTGGCGGCTGAGACGGGCGCTGTGGTGGAAGTGGTCTCCAGCAACGCTCCCCAGATGGACACGGAGCGCGCCAGCGCTGCGGCCATCGTCTCCACCGACAACCTCGCAAACCTGCCCGTCTTCAACCGCAGCTTTACGAACCTGGCCACCCTGACCCCCCAGACCGTGGTGGAAGGCTCCCGTGGCAACCTCGCCATCGCCGGCCAGCGCGGCATCAACACCTCCATCAACATCGATGGTGCCGACAACAACGAGCCCTTCTTCGGTGGCGCGATTGGTGCGGCGGAAGGCAAGACGCCCTTCACCGTGTCCATCGAGGCCATCCGCGAGTACCAGGTGATCACCGACGGCGCCAGCGCTGAGTTCGGGCGCATGGGCGGCGGCTACGTGAATGCCATCACCAAGAACGGCAGCAACGACTTCGGTGGCAGCCTCTTCTACTACACCCGCCCCCGCGTCTGGGTTGAGCCGGGTCCGACGATGATCCAGCCCTCAGGCTCCGTCTCCACCAACGCCGTGGGCGCCTTCCAGCACGAGCAGTACGGCTTCAGCGCCGGCGGCCCCCTGGTCAAGGACAAGCTGTTCTACTTCGTGGCCTACGATGCCCAGCGCATGAAGGTGCCCTACGCCATGGCCTTCGGTGGCACCAACCCCGGCGGCGTTGCGGGCCTCCTGCCCCTGAATCCTGCCCTGCCCTCTGACGCCGTCCTGCTCGCCAAGCAGGGGGCCTACTTCAGCAAGGGCGACAGCGAGTCGATGTTTGCCCGCTTCGACTGGAACATCAATCCCGACCAGACCCTGCAGGTGCGGGTGAACCACTCCAAGTTCAACGGTGATACGGGCGCCGGAATCACCGCCGCCTACGAGAACCTGGCCAGCGACATCGTCACCACCGACGCCTATGTGGTGCAGTGGAACTGGGTGATCAACGCCAACTGGCTGAACGAAGCCCGGGTGAACTACACCAAGGACGACATGCCCCGGGTGACCTTCTCCAAGACCCCCGAGATCAGCATCAGCAGCGTGGGCTTCTTCGGTGCCTATCCCTTCGATCGCACCTACAACACCACCCGCACCCAGTTCCAGGAAAACCTCAGCTACGTCACCCCCACCCTCCAGGTCAAGGCGGGCCTCGACTACAACACCATGGACGCCTCTGAGTTCTTCGCCGGCAACTGGCAGGGTATCTACTCCTTCAGCAGCATTGCCAACTACCGCGCCGGCAACTGGAGCACCTACCGCCAGAACTTCGGCCTCAACAGCCCCGTCGCCCAGGCCGGCCTCTTCGCTGCCACCACCAAGCAGGAAGCCGCCTTCATCCAGGCTGACTGGCGTGTGTCTGACACCTTCAAGGTGGGCCTCGGCATCCGCTGGGACCGTCAGGAGAACCCCACCTACCCGATCCTGAACTTCAGCAACCCCATGGCCTCCACCATGCCGCTGACGAGCCAGATCCCCAGCGACACCCAGATCTCCCCCCGCTTCTCCTTCACCTGGACCCCCGCCGCCGACCAGGGCAAGACGCTGGTGCGCGGCAGCGCCGGCCGCTACGTGAGCACCACCCCGGCCGTGTTCCTCTACCAGGTCTACGCTGCCAACGGCCGCCGCACCGGCCAGAAGGACTTCACCGCTGCTGAGGCCGGCACCTACGGCATCCCTATCGGGTCGGCCTTCAACTACAACAACCCTTACTGGATGGCCTCCTTCCCCACCGGCGTCACCCTGCCGGCCTTCAACATCTGGACCTTCAGCCCTGACTTCAAGAACCCCTACACCGACCGCGTGAACCTGGGTGCCGAGCGCACCTATAAGGATGTGGTTCTGGGCGTGTCCGCGACTTACGCCAAGGCCAACCAGCTGGAGCGCACCGCCGACGTGAACCTGGGCACCCCCACCGCCAACGCTGCGGGTCGCCTCATCTACCCCAGCACCGTCAGTGGCAGCGGCGCCTACACCGTGGCCCGTCCCAATACCAACTACGGCACCATGGGCGTGTACCTGTCTGACGCCACCAGCATCTACCACGCCTACACCTTGAGCCTGAAGTACCACAAGGACGGCAGCGCCTTCGATGCGCAGGTGTTCTACACCTACTCCATCAACAAGGACAGCGACTCCAACGAGCGCAACTACTCCGGCGTCACCGTCCAGGACAACTCTCGCCTGGGCGCCCAGTGGGGCTTTGCTGACACTGACCGCCGTCAGGTGCTCACCGGCTACATGAGCTTCCTGGACCGCGAGGTCACGGGCCTCCTGACCTCGGTGTCCATGCGCTACCAGACCGGTACGCCCTACACCATCAACTACGGCACGGACGTGAATGGCGACGGCAACACCGGCAACGACCGTTACTACCCCGGCGGCAAGGACATCGGCCGCAACGCCTACCGCAACGGCTCGGTCCTCTACCTGGACCTCGGCCTGCGCCGCGAAATCCCCGTGACGCGCGGGACGAAGCTGACCCTGTCCCTCGACGTCTTCAACCTCACCAACCGTCAGGACACCTACCTGACCTACGGCACCCCCTCTGTGTCCAACCCCTCTGCGGTGGATGCGGCTCCTCCCGTGCTGACCCCCACCCAGCGGTGGGCCGGTTCCGCCCGGCAGGTGCAGGTGGGCCTGCGCTTCGCCTTCTAGGCTCGGCGACCTCCAGGAAAGGGCGGCTTCGGCCGCCCTTTCCATTGCCAGGTCTGCCTCGGGAAGGACCAAGGCTACCAGGCGACTGACCATGACATTGGTCCCGCCCCTGTCAACCCGTCCTTGGGCCTCCTATACTTGGGGGCATCGAGGTGTTGAATGATGAGGGAGGAGGCAATTAGGCGAATCAGGGCGGCTTTCCCCGCCCTCCAGTCGACCTATGGCCTGGGTTCCATCGACATTTTTGGCTCGGTGGCCCGAAACGAAGCCAACCCTGAGAGCGACATCGATCTCCTTGTGCGTTTTCAGCCTGGGAAATCGTGTGGTTATTTCGCCTTCTTCCGGCTCCAGCAGGAACTGGAACTGAACCTTGGCACCAGGGTGGACCTGGTCACCCCTGACGCCCTAAAACCTCAGCTCAGAGAACGAATCCTTGCAGAGGCTGTTCATGCCGCCTAGCAGGACATGGACCCTCAGGATCGAGGACATCCTCGAGTCCATTGGAAAGATCCAGCTCTATACGGAGGGTATGGATTTTGAAGCATTTGCCTCGGACGAACGAACCATGGATGCGGTGCTTCGCAATTTTGGTGTGATCGGCGAGGCAGCCAACCACCTTCCCGAAGCGATCCAGATTGAAGACCCCAGCATTCCCATCGATGCGATGAGGGCCATGCGGAACTTTGTCATCCATGAGTACTTCGGCGTGAGCAAGGAGATCCTATGGAAGACGTTGCAGGAGGATCTTCCGCCACTCATTGCCCCGCTGACGGCCTTGCTAAAGAGGGAACGTTGACCAGGGAAGAACAGATGTTGTGCGTGGCTGAGGCGGAAAATTGAAGATATTAGCGCTGGGCGATGTGGTGGGGGAACCGGGCCGACGGCTCGTGGAGGAGTTTGTCCCGGCCCTCCGCCGAGAGACCGGGGCCGACCTGGTGGTGGTCAACGGCGAGAACGCCGCCCACGGCCACGGCATCAGCGAGGGCATCGCCAAGGAGTGGTTCGACAAGGTGGGCGTGGATGTCATCACCACCGGCAACCACTCCTTCGACGTGAAGGGCATCGAGTCCTTCTACCGGCAGGAGCCCCGCCTCATTCGCCCCGCCAACTTCCCCCCGGGCACCCCCGGTCAGGGCTGGATCAAGCTGCACACCCCCTCGGGTGCCGAGGTGCTGGTGATCAACCTCATGGGCCGGGTGCACATGTCCCCCTGCGAGTGCCCCTTCCGCTGCGTGGACGCCCTCCTGCAGAAGGAGCGCGCGGACCTCGTCATCGTGGACATGCACGCCGAGGCCACCAGCGAGGCCCAGGCCATGGGCTGGCACCTGGACGGTCGGGCCGCCGCCGTGCTGGGCACCCACACCCACGTGCCCACCCTGGACGCCAAGGTGTTGCCCGGTGGCACGGCCTACGTCACGGACATCGGCATGACCGGTCCCTACGACGGCGTCATCGGCATGAAGAAGGAGTGCAGCCTGGGCCGCTTCCTCAACGTCCAGCGCCCCCGCTACGAGGTCGCCCAGGGTGACTTCCAGCTGCACGCCGTCCTCGTCACCACCGACGGCCGCAAAGCCACCAGCATCGAGCGCATCCTAAGGACGCTTTGATGCCTTTCTCTTTTCCCATCTGAAATCGCACAGCGATTTCAGCGACTAAAGCGCCTGAGCATCCGCATGTTCCTGCGGTAGGCGGTGCCGCGGGTGAAGTTGATGGCCACCTGGCGGGGGAAGCGGGTGATGGAGCCGGCCAGGGAGATGAACGTCCGCACGGTGTGGGCAGGGCCCCGGCCCAGGCGGCTGGCGTTGTCGTAGTAGACCGTCAGGGCCTGACGCATGGTGGCCTTGGGCAGGTTGAACAGCCCGTAACTCTCGATCACATCGTGGTTGATGCGGCGGGTGCCGTCTTCCTCGGTGACGATCAGGTCCTCGGGTCGGATCTCCTGGGTCATGGCGGCTCCTGGGTCAAGAATCTATCGGCCCATTCCCCCAATTGCTCAATTCGTGCCAATCGACCCGCTCAATGAGTCCCCTAGGCAGGGGTCTAGGTGAGAAAAAGACATCACCGCCAAGTCGCCAAGAGCGCCAAGAAAGGCACTGAAGTACTCTTTCCCCCAGACGCCCTTAAAGAAGCACTTAAAGGGAAGATTCTTGGCGTCTTGGCGTCTTGGCGGTGTTCATTTCTCTTTGCATTCAGAGGGTTGCACCAGCGAGGGGGGAACCCTAGGCCAGCCGCTGCCAGCCGTCCAGGAAGAGGCCGAAAGCCGGATCCTGCTTGGTCTTGGCTTCCACGAGGGCCCGGATCTGGGCCTCCTCGGCCAGCATCTGCTCCGGGGTCAGGTGGCCCGAGAGGGTCATGCCCCGCAGCCAGACCAGGAAGGTGGTGAGGGCGTCGAACTGGTTGTAGCGGACGATCCCCGCCATATCTCCGGCCCGCCACAGGTCGATGACGCTCTTGCCGTCGGTGCCCAGCTTGCCAGGTATCCCGCAGGCCGTGGCCAGCTCATGGAGGGTGGAGGAGGCCTTGCCCCAGCTGCCCACGGCCTCCCGCAGGTCGACATGCTGGCTGCCATAGCGGTCGTAGAAGTCGTCCTTGGCCCACTTCTCCCCGCTGCGTCCCAGGCCCGGGATCGAGAGCCCATGCACCATGGCCCGCTGGGTCAGGATCGGCAGGTCCGCATCCCGGGAGTTGAAGCCCACCAGCTGGGGCTTCTTGTCCCCGACGGCCACCAGGAAGCGGCGCAGGAGCTCGTCCTCGGGGAGCGGGTCCGGGCCATCCGGCAGGGCGTAGAGGCGGTGCGAGACCTCGCCACCCTTGATGGTTCGGATCACGGCCGCAATGGAGACCACCCGGCAGAGGATGGTCTTGAGGTAGGGCCGAGGTTCCGCCTCCGTGGCCCCCCCGTAGGCCCACATGCGATCGATCACCTCCTCGTCCGAGAGCTCCGGGGGCAGGTCCAGAACCCGGCGGCCGGTGGAGGGATCCGGCACCCACTCGGCGTCAAAGGCAAAGATCAGGTGGTGGGGTGGGCGCAGCATGGGCTTCTCCTGGCTCGCAAAACTACACTCGCAGAGATCGCAGGGGAAGCGGAGAAATCCGGACAAAAATCCTCGGGACGGGAGGCTAAGATTGAGGGGTTAACGACCTCAGCATCAGCTTCGCCCCACCTCACCCAAGGAGACCCCATGAGCATCCAGACGATCGGCGTCATTGGCGCAGGCCAGATGGGCAACGGCATTGCCCACGTCTCCGCCCAGGCGGGCCTCACTGTGGTGATGCAGGACATCAGCGAGGCCTTCGCTGCCAAGGGCGTGGCCAACATCGACAAGAACCTCCAGCGGGGCGTGGACAAGGGCAAGCTGACCGCCGAGGAGAAGGCCGCCATCCTGGGCCGCATCCGCACCACCACTGCGCTCGAAGACCTGGCCGACTGCGACATCGTGGTGGAGGCCGCCACGGAGAACTGGGTCATCAAGAAGCAGATCTTCGAGACCCTCGACAAGGTCTGCAAGCCCGGGGCCATCCTGGCCTCCAACACCAGCAGCATCTCCATCACCAAGCTGGCTGCCGTCACCAAGCGCCCTGAGGCGGTCATCGGCATGCACTTCATGAACCCCGTGCCCGTCATGCAGCTCATCGAGGTCATCCGCGGCCTGGCCACCAGCGACGCCGTCTATCAGGCGGTGATGGCTCTGGCCGTGCGCCTGGGCAAGACCCCGATCTCCTGCAATGACTTCCCAGGCTTCGTGGCCAACCGCATCCTGATGCCCATGATCAACGAGGCCATCTACACCCTCTTCGAAGGCGTGGCCACCGTGGAGAGCATCGACGGGATCATGAAGCTGGGCATGAACCACCCCATGGGCCCCCTGACCCTGGCGGACTTCATCGGCCTGGACACCTGCCTGGCCATCCTGAACGTCCTCTACGACGGCCTGGGCGATCCCAAGTACCGCCCCTGCCCCCTGCTCATCAAGTACGTGGACGCTGGCTGGCTGGGCAAGAAGAGCGGCCGCGGCTTCTACGACTACGCCAAGGCCTGATTGCAACGAAAGTCTGGTATCGCTAGCCTGAGACCAGAGCCCAGGAGAAGCCCATGCCCGTCGTCAGCCCAGCTCAGTACACCAAGATGCTCGAGATCGCCAAGCGCGAGCACTACGCCTTCCCCGCCTTCAACGTCACCTCCACGGAGACCGCCAACGCGGTGCTGCTGGGGCTGAAGACCGCCAAGGCCGACGGCATCATCCAGATCTCCACCGGCGGCGCCGAGTTCATGTCGGGCCTGGGCGTGAAGAGCATGGCCCAGGGCGCCATCGCCCTGGCGGACTATGTGCGGTTCATGGCCGAGCAGTACGACGTGAACATCGCCCTGCACACCGATCACTGCCATCCCAAGTACCTCGAGACCTTCGTGCTGCCCCTGATCGCCGAGACCGAGCGCCGCCGCGCCCTCGGGCAGCCCAACCTCTACAACGCCCACATGTTCGATGGCAGCGAGCTGCCCCTCGCCGACAACATCGCCAAGTCCTCGGAGCTGCTCAAGCGCTGCGCCGCCAGTGACATCATCCTGGAAGTCGAAATCGGCGTGGTGGGTGGCGAAGAGGACGGCCACGACACCAGCCACCTGGGCAAAGAGAAGCTCTACACCACCCCCGAGGACATGGTGGCGGTGCACCAGAACCTGGCCCCCATCGGCCCCTACATGCTGGCCGCCACCTTCGGCAATGTGCACGGCGTCTACAAGCCGGGCAACGTGGTGCTCAAGCCCTCCATCCTGCGGGACGGCCAGGCCGCCATCGCCAGCGCCTGCGGCGGGGCCAACTCCCTGCTGGTCTTCCACGGCGGGTCCGGCTCCAGCCTCCAGGAGATCCACGAGACCCTGGACTACGGTGTCATCAAGATGAACATCGACACCGACACCCAGTACGCCTTCACCCGTGCCATCGCCGACCACATGTTCAAGAACTACGACGGCGTGCTCAAGGTGGACGGCGAGGTGGGCAACAAGAAGACCTATGACCCCCGCCCCTACATGAAGAAGGCCGAGCAGAACATGGCCGACCGCGTCATCCGCGCCTGCAGCGACCTCCGCTGCGCGGGGAAGGCTCTCGGACGGATCTGAGCGGTCAGGCTGCCCGGAATGCTGCGCATTCCGGGATAGAAAACGGCGCCAAGGCGCCGTTTTTCTTTTTTCGTTTTTTCCATCTCGGAAGGCGCAGCCTTCCGAGCCCCCCACCTATTTCGGGGGATGTTCCAGGAACCCCAGCCCAGGACACTTCTCGGCGGTGGTCCGGCGCTGCCAGTCGTTCTCGAAGAGGATGGCGGGGTTGCCCTCCACGTCCTCCACCAGCTCTCCCCAGAAGCGGCTGGGCTCGGGCCACCCGCCCTGCAGCCAGCGGGCCATCTGGAAGCTGCGGGGCTCCAGCAGCACGGGGCAGGCGTATTCCTCCTTGAGGCGGTGCTGGAGCACTTCGAACTGCAGGCGGCCGATGGCGCCGAGGATGGGCAGCGGTGCGCCCCCCTTGGGCCAGAAGACCTGCACCACGCCCTCTTCCGCGATCTGGCTGAGGCCCTTGAGGAAGCCCTTGCGGGCGCCGGGGTCCGCGAGGCGCACGGACACGAACTGCTCGGGAGAGAAGCGCGGCACCGCATGGAACTCCACGGGACCGGCGGCGCTGAGCACATCCCCGATGCGGAACAGACCCGGATTGATGAGGCCCAGGATGTCGCCCGGGTAGGCCTCGTCCACGATCTGCCGCTCGCGCCCGAAGAACATGTGGGGGTAGTTCAGCTTGATGGACTTCTTCTCCCGCACGTGGAGGGCGTCCATGCCCCGCTCAAAGCGGCCAGACACGATGCGGGCGAAGGCCACTCGGTCCCGGTGGGCCTTGTTCATGTTGGCCTGAACCTTGAACACGAAGGCCGTGAAGGGCTGCTCCGGATCCACCATGCCGCCGTTCATGAGGGGCCGGGGGCCCGGGGCCGGTGCCAGCTCCAGGAACTCCTCCAGGAACTCCGCCACGCCGAAGTTGTTAACCGCAGAGCCGAAGAACATGGGGGACTGCTCACCCCGCAGGAAGGCCTCCCGGTCGAAGGGGGGGAGCACGTGCACCATGAGGTCCACGTCGTCCTTCAGCTGCTGCAGCTCTGCCGGCGTGAGCAGGGCGGCGATCTCGGGGTCGTCCAGCCCACCCTGCCCCGCCACCCGGGCCTTTCGCCCGGCCTTCATCCGCTCGAAGACCTGGATCTGGCCCGTGGCGCGGACATAGACACCCTTGAAGTCCGTGCCGGAGCCGATGGGCCAGGTCATGGGCACGGCATGGAGGCCGAACAGCTCCTCCACCTCATCGATGAGCTCGATGGGATCGCGACCGGGCCGGTCCAGCTTGTTCACAAAGGTGAAGATGGGCAGCTTGCGCTCGCTGGCCACGCGGAACAGCTTCTTGGTCTGCTCTTCCACGCCCTTGGCGCAGTCCAGGAGCATCACCACGGCGTCGGCGGCGGTGAGGGCCCGGTAGGTGTCTTCGCTGAAGTCCTGGTGGCCTGGCGTGTCCAGCAGGTTGATGGCCTTGCCCTCGTACTCGAACTGCATGGCGGCGGAGGTGACGCTGATGCCGCGCTCCTGCTCGATGCTCATCCAGTCCGAGTGGGCTGCGGCACCGCCCTCCCGGGCCTTCACGGAGCCCGCCCGGTCAATGGCCCCGCCATAGAGCAGCAGCTTCTCCGTCAGCGTGGTCTTGCCCGCATCGGGGTGGCTGATGATGGCGAAGGTTCGCCGCCGCTGGATTTCTTCAGGAAGGGACATGGGTTTCCATACACAAGAAAGGCGCGGCTTAAGCCGCGCTTCTCCATTCTCAGGGTTGCGGGCCTAGGACTCAACCATAGAGTCCCAAGGAAGGGCTCCCGGGTGCGGTCCCAGTGGTGGATGATGCGGCCTCAGCCGAGGGTCAATGGCCCAGGTTCTGGAGGCCCGGGGGCAGCGCTGGCCAGGGCGTGCGCCAGTGGATGACCCGGTTCCTATCGACCAGCACCTGAAGGGTCCTTGCAATCTCGACTCGCGGGTCTGCGCTGGTCTTCGGCCTCACATCAAAAGTGACCTCCCACCCGTCCAGGTGGCGGATGGCCTGGAGGACCGGACCCTGGCCGGGCTCCTTCGGCCAGTGATCCGTGTAGGCGGAGCTCCACTCGGCTCGCCCCGTGACCTGGAGTCGAGTAACGGTCCAGGCCTTCGAATCCGCAAACAGCTGGATGGCCTGCTGAACCTCAAGCCCCGTGAGGGGAGGTGGCTCAGGAGCACCCTTGGGCAAAGTGACCCCTGGTGCACAGCCCACCATGAGGCCTAGAACCAAGGGAATGGAGTGGAAGCAGCTACGCATTAAACCTCTCGGTTCGCCAGCCGCCGCTGAATCTCCGCTGCGTCCACGTCCTCAATGTGGGTGGCGATCCACCAGTTGTTGCCCCAGGGATCTTGCACCCCGGCGTTGCGGTCGCCGTAGAACATGTCCGCAGGCTCCAGGAGGCTCAGGCCCCCGGCCTCCAGCGCTGCTTCGTAGGTGGCGTCGGTGTCCGGCACGTAGAGGTAGAGGCCGGTGGGCATGGGCGTCCAAGGCTCCTTGGCCTGCGCCACCCGCACCCGGGAGTCGCCAATCTGGACCTCCGCATGGGCGATGGTCCCGTCCGGCCGGAGGACCCGGCTCTGCTCCACCGCCTCAAAGGCATTCTCTAGAAAGGCCAGGAAGGCCAACGCATTGGGCACCACCAAGTAGGGCGTGACCGTGTGGTACCCCGGGGGAATGGGTTGGACCATCTTGTTCTCCTTTCCTATCTCCAAAAAGAGCGCTTTGGCGCTCTTTTTGGAGCCGGAACAAAACTACTTGGTAATGCCGACCTGACTGAGCATCCAGGCGGCCTCGAAGGCCTTGTCCTTCAGTGCGTCGTAGCGCCCCGAGGCACCGCCGTGACCGGCCGGCTCCATCTTCATCTTCAGGAGCAGGGGGTTGCCGTCGGCCTTGAGGGTGCGCAGCTTGGCCACGTACTTGGCGGGCTCCCAGTACATCACCTGGCTGTCGTTGAAGCTGCTGGTGACCAGGATGGCCGGGTAGGCCTTCTTGACCAAGTTGTCGTAGGGGCTGTAGGCCCGCAT
>CAITBU010000475.1 GCA_903890595.1 uncultured Holophagaceae bacterium
GGCAAGACCGATCTGGCCACGCGCCTCTGGATCGCCCCGCCCACCAAGATGGACGCCTACGTGCTCAGCCAGGAAGGCTACTACGGCATCCTGGGCCGCACCGGCGCCCGCATGGAGATGCCCGGCTGCTCCCTGTGCATGGGCAACCAGGCCCAGGTCCGCAAGGGCAGCACGGCCATGTCCACTTCCACCCGGAACTTCCCCAACCGCCTGGGTCTCGACACCCGGGTCTACCTGGGCTCAGCGGAGCTGGCCTCCATCTGCGCCCTCCTCGGGAAGATCCCCACGGTGGCTGAGTACACAGAGCTGGTGGGCGTCATCGCCCAGAAGTCCGCCGACATCTACCGCTACATGAACTTCGACCAGATCGCGGACTTCCGCGACGTGGCCGATACCGTCACAGTGTGACCTGCCCCAAGATCCTGGGCCCTCGCCCTGGTCTCAGGTAGTCCAGCACATCCTTCAGGAAAGCCTCGGCGGTGGTCCCAGCCGCCAGGGGCTTTTCTAGGCTGCGCCTGCTGTGGATCCGGTATCGACGGTGGTGGGCCCCGAACAGCGCCTTGGGGCAGCAGAGGTCGCAGGAGAGGAAGCGGACGGCGGCGGGCACCTTCAGGAGGTCCAGGATGCGTCCCTGAGCCTCCTCTGAGCCCCCCATGGTGGTCCCCAGCCAGATGTTGCGTGGTGCCTGTCCGTCGACCCAGGCCTTGAGCCAGTCAATGAAGAGGCCGCCGTCGTCGCTGGGCGTGGCCTCCATTTCGGCCCGGGCCTCGGCAAGGATGGCGCTGAGGAGGCCAGGGATGGCCTCTGGACGAGCGGTAAGGATCATCCAGGCCAGGTGGGGCGTCTGCCGCATGACCTCCAGGGCCGTCCGTCGGGCCTGCAGCAGGTCCGGCCGCTCATCCCAGAAATCGCCCATGGAGTTGGCGAAGACCCGAAAGACCTGGCCCGACGCCTGGGCCCTCTGCTCGAAAGCCAGGGCCTCTCTGCGGGCCGCCCCCAGGCGGAGGGCAAACGGGGCCGGCCTCCCCTCCTGGCTAAAGGTGTGGGGGCCCAGGATCAGGGTGCCTCGGTCACCGGCAGAGATGCTTCTCCGGGCATCGTGAAAGCGAACCCCGCGATCATCCTGGTAACAGTTGGCGCACGAGGGCTTAATGGTCCCGCACCCCCGCCAGAAGTTAATGCTGTGGCCAATGCCTTTGGATGTTTGAACTTCGGTCATGGGGTTCCTTAATCTGCTTGGGGCGACCCTGAGGGCGCATTGGCGGTGCATGCCTCCGGATTCTTTCAAAGTCCCCCAGAACCCCTGTCCGTCAAGGCAGGGAATTGTTGGACAGGGCCGTCAGCAGAGGGGCCTCGGCAGCCACTTACGTCACAACCCTAGTCTCCAGTTGATTTATCTTTAGACAGCAACATGGGCGAGAAAAATCTGGACGTCACTGGACCCGTCAAAGCGACCTCTCCATGCCCCCTCCCACGCCGAGGCGCAGGTCCCGCCTTTCCCATTGGTCGGCTAGGTGGGCGTGATAGACTTTTTCCTCTTTAACCACCTTTCGGGGGGTTCCCATGGGGATCTTTGAGGGCCACATCTGCGTGCATCCAGGCGACCGCTTCGCCCTGGTGGCCGCGCGCTGGAACGACTTTATTGTCGAGCGCCTCATTCAGGGCGCCCAGGACTGCATCCTCCGGCATGGCGGGCAGGAGGAACAGATGGACCTCATCCGCGTCCCCGGCAGTTTTGAGCTGCCCCAGGCGGCCAAGCTGGCGGCCCAGAGCGGCCGCTATGCCGGCGTCATCGTCCTGGGAACGGTCATCCGGGGGGGCACCCCGCACTTCGACCTGATCGCCGCTGAAGTCACCAAGGGCGCTGCCCAGGTAGCCTTGGACACCGGCTTGCCCCTCAGCTTCGGCGTCCTCACCACGGACAGCGTGGAGCAGGCCATTGACCGGGCCGGCGCCAAGATGGGCAACAAGGGCTGGGAGGCCGCCATGAGCGTCCTCGAGATGGTGGATCTCGCCCACACCCTGGCCCCCAAGAAAGGGCGCAAGTAGATGGGTGTCCGCCGCCGGGGCCGGGAATACGCCCTGCAGATGCTCTACGCCATGGACCTGACGGGCTATGCCCCGGATCAGGTCTTTGCGGGGTTCTGCGCCATCCAAGACCTGAATCGGGATGCCTTTTACTATGCCCGCCGGCTGGTGGACGGGGTTCACGGCCACCTGGAGGCCATCGACGCGGTGCTGACGAAGTACGCCGAGCACTGGAAGATCCACCGCATGGCCGCTGTGGACCGGAACCTCCTCCGCCTCGGCCTCTACGAGCTCATGTTCGTGCGGGAAGTCCCCTTCCCCATCGTCATCAACGAGGCCCTGGAGATCGTGAAAGAGTTCAGCGACCAGGAAGGCACACAATTTCTTAATGGCATTCTAGATGCTGCCCGGAAAGAATACCGTCCAGAAGAAACCGGCGGCCGCATCAAGAAAAAGGTTCCCGTTCCCACACCGGAAGGGGATTCGTGATCCCAGGCCTCTCGGGCCTTGGTATCCTCGTCCCCTTTCCCAGACTGAATCGACCGTTGGAGTCTTGATGAGCACCCCCCGGAAGAAGCCCGCTGCCGCAAAGCCTGCCCCGAAGAAGCCCCAGGCCACCCCCAAGGCCTCCGCAGCGACGCCGCTGGGCCTGGAGGACATCAAGGCCCTCATCGCCCTAGCCGGGCGCGAGCCTTTCCAGGAGTTCGAGTTTGAGGCTGGAGACATTCGCTTCCGCATCCGCAAAGATGGCCCGCCCCCTGTCTACCAGACCCCTGCCCCGGCACCCGCCCCCATGCTGGTGGTCGCCCCGGCCCAGTCGGCCCCAGCGGCTCCTGCAGCCCCCGCCCCGCCGGTAGTGGCCGCCGAGGATCCCGCCATCCACTACGTCACCAGCCCCATCGTCGGCACCTTCTACCGGTCTTCCAATCCCACCGCCCCGCCCTATGTCTCGTCCGGTGACTTCGTCAGGCCTGGCCAGACCCTCTGCATCATCGAGGCCATGAAGCTCATGAACGAGATCGAGTCCGACGTGGCGGGCGAGGTCATCAAGGTCCTGGTGGAGAACGGCACCCCTGTGGAGTACGGCGAGCGCCTCTACGCTGTGAGGATCGGGTAGCCATGGGCGCCGCCATCAAGCGCAAGGCACCGGCCAAGCCGGCCCCCAATGATGCGCCTCCCTTCAAGAAGGTCCTCATTGCCAACCGGGGCGAGATCGCCCTGCGCGTGATCCTGGCCTGCAAAGAGATGGGCGTCCAGACCGTGGCTGTCTACTCCGAGGCCGACCGGAACGCCCTCCACGTTCGCTTTGCTGACGAGGAAGTCTGCATCGGACCCCCGCCCTCCGGAAAGAGCTACCTGAACATCCCCCAGGTCATCGCTGCGGCGGAAGTCACCGGTGCCGAGGCCATCCATCCGGGCTACGGCTTCCTCAGCGAGAACCCTCACTTCGTGGAAGTCTGCCAGGCCTGCGGCATCACCTTCATTGGCCCCAGTGCTGAGATCATCCGCAAGATGGGCAACAAGTCCCAGGCCAAGGCCACCATGCTGGCAGCGGGTGTCCCCCTCATGCCCGGCAGCGACGGCATCATCGAGACCGTCGAGGAGGCCCTGGTGGTGGCCGAGCAGATCGGCTATCCCGTCATCGTGAAGGCCAGCTCCGGCGGCGGCGGACGCGGCATGCGCATCTGCAACAACCCGGAA
>CAITBU010000476.1 GCA_903890595.1 uncultured Holophagaceae bacterium
CCGGGGCGCCGCTGCCGCGCCGCTTGGGGGGCGCGGCCGTGGCACCCCGGGCTGACTTCCGGCAGCGCCGGAAGCCGCCTGCGGCGGGCCCATGCGGGGGGGGTGGGTCGGCGCGAAATCTGTGGAATCTGTGAAATCTGTGGATCGGCTTTTGTTCTTGAAAAGCTGGGATGGGGCTTCCCCCATCTGCGCCATCTGCGCCATCTGCGGTTCCGCTGTTGCTCTTGCATGGCTGGCGCTGAGCCGGGCCAATAACCGGGCTGCTGGGCTAACCCTCAGCCGCCCAGGTACTCCATGAACTCGCCGTGGTGGTCCATGGGCAGGCGGCAGGCCTGGGCCTCCTCCTGGATCACCTGCGCACACCGGGGCACGGCCTGCAGGGATCGGGCCGGGATGCCCAGGCTCTGGGCCTGGCGGAGGGTCTGCATCACCGCATCGGGCCAGCCGAGGCGGTAGTGGGTGGCCAGCAGCAGGGCCAGGATGCGGGCGTTCGCTGAGTCCATCTCCAGGGCTTGGAGCAGCTGGTGCCGGGACGTCATCAGGAGGTCCCGGCGGACCTCCGCCTGCTGCCGGGGGGGGCTGGCCTCCGGGGCTCCAGTGCTCCCGGCAGGGAAGACCTGCTCAGTGGCCCGGACCGCAGGCTCCGGGATAGAGCTGCGGCGAGGGGGGTGCTGCGCCGGGAAGCCTCGGGGGGGTGTGGCGGCAGCGGGACGGCCCGCCACGCTGCGCCGGATAATCATGGCCAGCGTGGGCCGCTCCTGCTCCATGCTCCAGTTGGTATCCCGGGCTGCGCGCAGGGCGGCGGCCAGCTCCTCGGCAGACTGGAAGCGGTTGGCCGGATCCTTCGCCAGGGAGCGGTTCAGGAGCGCCTGGACGTCCCGGCTGATGCCCTGGAAGGCCGTGGGGGGCAGGGGGCCAGGGTTCTCGTGCAGCAGGCGGTAGATGATCGAGCCCGGGCTGGGGCCGTCAAAGGGTGGGAGACCCGCCAGGGCTTCGTAGAGGATCACGCCGATGCCAAACAGGTCGCTCCGGCCGTCCGAGTGGCCGCTCTGCAGGTACTCGGGAGCCATGTAGTTCACGGTCCCGAAGACCGTGCCCTCGTCCGTGCTGTCGGAGTTGACCACCTTGGCCACGCCGAAGTCCAGCAGCTTGGCCAGCAGGGTCTTCCCATCCCAGATCACGCGGATGTTGGAGGGCTTGAGGTCCCGGTGGAGGATCTGGTGCCGGTGCGCCACCGCCAGGCCGTCGCAGACCTGAGCCAGCACATCCAGGACATCCCGGGGCGTGAGGTTCCCCCCGCGGATGAGGGTGGCCAGGTCCTCGCCCTTCACCAGCTCCATGGCCAGGTAGAGCACCCCCTGCTCCTCGCCCATCTCGTAGACCGTGACGATATTCGGATGGTTCAGCACCCCCGCCGCCCGGGCCTCATTGGCGAACCGCTCCCGGGACCCCGCAGCCATGCCAGCGGAGGTGTGGATCACCTTGATGGCCACCTCTCGGCCGATGATCGGATCGCGCCCCAGGTACACCTCACCCATGCTTCCCTGGGCGAGGAGTCGCACGATTTCGAACTTGCCGAGGCGCATCAGCACTGATTTTTCCTGAATGGTGGTTCCCGATCATCCACGCCCGTCCGGCCCCCGTCCAGGGCTTTCTGCACCGGGAAGCCGCAGGGGGCGGGTTTCATTCTCCAAGGCCCCGCAGCCAGGCCTCGTCCCGCACGGGGATACCCAGGGCCTCCGCCTTGGCCAGCTTGGAGCCCGCCTTCTCCCCCGCCAGCAGCAGGGTGGTCTTGGGACTCACGGCCCCGGTGACCTTGGCGCCCAGGCGCTTGAGCCAGGCTTCGGCCTCCTCCCGGGAGAGGACGGGCAGGGTGCCCGTGACGACGGCGACTTCGCCGGAGAGGGGCAGTCCCCCCCGCTCCCGGGGTGCCGGGGGCAGCGGCTGGACCCCCAGGCCCGCCAGGTGGGCCGGCAGGTCCGGGTGCAGGGCCGCGAAGGCGCGGAGGGCAGCGGCGACCTTGGGCCCCACCTCC
>CAITBU010000477.1 GCA_903890595.1 uncultured Holophagaceae bacterium
CCCACTTTGGCATTGGCCCAGCGCTGCTTGGATTCATCCGTCTGTTCATGGTCCTGGGGATCAATGAGACCCTCTGTTAGGATCAGCATGGTCCGCCCATAGGCAACCTCGAGCAGCACCTCGGCATGCCAGTAGGCCGACGTGGGCCTGGTGTCGCAGTGAGGGGAGGCCCAGGTCTGGTCCACGGTCTCCTTGGTCATGACCAGACTGGAGATCCAGCCAAGCAGATCGTGCCACCCATAGGTGTTGCAGAGATCCTCTGTGTTGCCAACGATGATGCGCTGGTCCCCCGGGATGGAACGCCGAGTTGCACAGCAGTGCACGACGGCAGGGCGATCTTCGCCGCAGGCCCGGATGGCCGCTGCGAGTTTGTCATAGGCGCTGAGGTCCGTGACGGCATCGTCATCGCCTTGCAGCCAGAGATAGTCGTATTCGAGGTCCGAACCCGACAACGCGCGCTTTAGGATATCTGGCCACGAGGATGCGATGTGCTCGTCCCAGCGTCGATAGTGGATCCAGGGGGACCCCGCCTGCCAGCGGCCGACCACCTCGCCGGTGTGATCAGAGGAGCAGTTGTCAGAAATGAACAACTCTACGTCGCAACCATGGGTGATGGAGCGTGCTGCAGCGACGGCTCGGATGGCAACATCCAGGTGCTCCGCACGATTCCAGGTGGGGATGGCGACCAGCAGTTTCATGGGACCTTACCTTTTCTGGGGCTTGCTCAGATGGTTGCTTATCGGACCCTGTCTGGCGTTGTTAAATCCGTGCAGCCACTGGGGCCTGAATGCCAGAATAGGGAGCCTGAGTCCTGCCCCAAGCCGCAGGCCAGCCTCGGGTTGAGGGCTGGCAGAAGCGCCCTCCGATTACGGTGCGCGTTATTCGGCCTGGCCTGCGGCGGGAAGTGCTGGGGGCTCGCCCGACAGGTCTGCAATGATCCGGTGGAGGGTGCCGGGCCAGTCGCCCGGTGTCGCCTGGCGGTACAGGCGCAGGGTGGGATACCAGGGCGTGTCCTCCCGTTCAAGCAACCAGCGCCAGTCGGGAAAATAGGGCAGGAGGAGCAGGGTGGGTAGGCCCAACGCCCCCGCCAGATGTGCTAGGGCCGTATCCACGGTGATGAGTAGGTCCATGCCACTGAGAGCATAGGCGGTACTCGACAGATTCCGCAGCATGGGGTCCAGGGAGGTGAGGCCGGGCAAATTTGGAAGCTCGGCTGTATCAATCTGGAAGCTGTACCAGGCCACGCCGGGCAGTACACCCAGGGCGTCGAAGTCAGAGGCGGGAATGGACCTCTGGGCATCGCCCTTGTGAGTGCGGCTCCCGGCCCATACCAGGCCGATGCGGGTCTGCCCTTCAGATGCAGCCAGGGTTCTTGCGATCCACTCGCGGTTGGGGACGGCCTCGGGAACATCCAGGTAGGGAATGTCAGCTGGGATGGTATCGAGGGCGGTCCTGAAGATGGAGGGTAAGGAAAGCAACGGAAGGTGGAAGTCGAAGGGCGGCAGAGGCATCCCGTGGGCAATCACTTCGTCCACGCCAGGGCAGGTGGCTACCAGGCCTGCCAGTGGGACCTGGGCCGCCAACAGCACCTTGCCCCCCAGGGCCTTGGCCTGGCGCGCATACCGGACGAACATCAGCGTGTCACCCAGCCCCTGCTCGAAGTGGAGCAGGAGGGTCTGGCCCACAAACGATTGACCCTGCCAGCGGGGCTGCGGGAAATCCCTTACGGGAACAACCAGGCCAGGCAACAGCCACCGGGCTTCGTACTGATCCCAGCCCTCAGGCATGTTGCCCAGGCGAAGGCTCACGAGGCTACGGTTCCAGGCCACAGTCGCAGGCGGAATCTGGAGGCAGGCTTGTTGCTCCACGGCGTGGCGCATTCCGGCCCAGTCGCCAGCCAGGACAAAGGCATGATTGAGCAGCAGGTGCGCCGTTCGGTTATCTGGATGGCTGGCGAGGAACGACTCCAGGAGGCCCCGCGCCTGCTCCGGGTGTCCTTGCGCAATCCATGCGGCGGCCCGCGCCAGCAAGGCCTCCTCCAAGGCGGAAGGGGCCTCCTTGTTCCTCTGGTTGCCGGCCTTGGGTCTCATCGCTCTCTATCCTGGTGCCCCTGGTGCGATGAAGCAACCCGGCCATGGCTTCTGATTCGAGCCTGAATAAGTATCAAATTCTAAAGCACCTTACGAAGAAATAAAAAAATAAGTCAAGGTTCTGGCCTTCGAACCCGAAAGGGAAAGGGTTGGGGGATTCCCCCGCACAACCTGGCAGCACGGATGCTGCCAAAAACATCACGGAGGATGTTATGACTACCATTCTGAGCAACGTGCAAGCGTTGGCCGCCAGTCGTCAGCTCGGCGTCAGCAAGATCGGGCTGAACCAGGCCATCACGCGGCTCACTACCGGCCGGCGCATCAACACTGCCGCCGACGACTCGGCCGCCCTCGCTGCTGGCAACCTCGCCCAGGCTAATCAGCGTAGCAACGCCGCTCAGGTTGCCGGGGCGAATGCCAAGTACTTCGCCGCCGTGGCCCTTGACGGCGTGGAAGCCAACAACACGCAGTTGGCCTACCGCATGGCCGAGATGGAAGGCGCTGGCAACACTGCTGACGCTGAGTACACGGCTTACACGGGCAACGCCAGCCTGGGCACCACCGCCACGGCAGCGCTTGCTGCCATTAAGTCCCGCCAGGTCTCTAACGCCGCCACCATGTCCGCAGCCCTGAGCAGTGCTCAGTCGTTCGGCATTTCGGCTGAAACAAACCAGGGTATTGCTGATGCCTGGCTGGGTGCGGACATGGGTGCCGAGATGGCCAACCTCACCAAGTACCAGATCCTTATGCAGGCCGGTACCAGTGCGCTGAACAACGCGAACCAGTCCGCGCAGTCGGTCCTGAGCCTCTTCCGGTAGGTAAGCGGTTACTAGCTTCTGGGGGGGGCGGAATCATTCCGCTCCCTCCACTTGTTTGAACCCGGAGAGGAGGTTAGCTATGGTCACCCAGATCAGTCCTGCAGGTGGTGCACAGGTCCCCACGGCGCCCGCTGTGTCCATTTCGGTTGCCACTGCCCAGCCTGCGGCTGTGCGGATCGTGACTGCCCCGGTGCACCAAGGTGGTAGCGAGACCGCAGCTGTCGCTCAGGTCAACCAGCACCTGCAGAAGTCTCAGACGGACCTGAAGCTCCAAGTGGACTCTGCATCGGGGCGCACTGTCTTTCAGGTGGTTCAGCAGGGCACAGGGACGGTGGTGCTTCAGGTCCCGTCCGCGGAGGTGCTTGGGATGTCCCGCCGGATCAGAGACATGGCGGGGGCAGAGGCCTCAGGGGCCCTGGTTGACCAGGAGAGCTAGGCTGTTTGGCTTCCGTAAGCATCGAGGTGTGCCATGGCTACTGCATCAACGTCGTCCCTGACTTCCCTGAACGGCATCAGCACCGGTGTCGACACCACGGCCCTGATCAATGCCATCGTGGCCCAGAAGGGCCTCGGCCTCACCAGGCTTAAGGCCCAGCGGGCTCTTAATGACACCAAGACCACGGCGCTGAACTCCCTGAAGACAGGGCTCTCTGCCCTTAGCGTCAGCATGCTGGCTCTCCAGGACAGCTTTAACAGCCGCACGGTGACCAGCACTGATATCAACAATGCCTATGTCACCGCCACGGGCAAGGGCGCGGCAGCAGGTAACTTCGACCTCACGGTTCACACCGTTGCCACCAAGGGGCGCATCTCGGCGAGCCTCGACGGGACCGGGCTGCCCCTGAACCTGGCAGTGGCTAGCCCGACCGATTCCGTTAGCTCCAACATCTTTACGCCGGGGACGCCGGCCAGCTTCGCCATCCAGGGTACGGACGGCGTGGTTAAGACCATCACGCTGACCGAGGGTGCCAACACCCTGAATGGACTGGCTGCGGCGATCAACGCTTCAGGTGCGGGAGTCACCGCCCTGGTGGTGAACACAGGGAACGGCGCCAAGCCCTATCAGTTGGTGCTGTCAGCGAAGGAAACCGGGGCCGGTACGACCAGTGGCGTTGTTTCCATCGTGGACATCACCAACCAATCTGGGGGTGCTGCTGGCGCCTCGGCAAACACTCTGGGAATTCTAGCGGGTACCGTTGACAGCCTGACGACGCCAACGACCATCACGGGAGGCCTCACCTCTGCGATCTCGGGGGCGGTGGCCACCAATGCAACCTTTTCCCTGAATGGCATCGAACTCACCCGCAGCAGCAACCTGGTCAAGGATGCCGCCGATGGCATGACCTTTACCCTGAAGCAAGGGGGGCAGGTGGGCACAACCACCTTGACGGTCTCCCCGGACAAGGGTAGCGCCACCACGGCCATGCAGGCTTTCATTAGCAGCTACAACAAGGTTGTGACCGAGTACAAGGGGGCCTCCACTTCCACCAAGAATGCGGACGGCTCGATCAACCAGGCCCCCCTGGCCAACGACGCGAGCAGCCGGGCCTTCATGGCCAGCCTACAGGCAGCCCTGAAGGGCACCTCTGCTGGAATGACGGGCAGCAGCACCTACAAGACCCTGGCCAGCATGGGCGTCAGTTCGCTGCCCGATGGCACGCTTAACATGAACATCATCGCCTTCCAGACAGCCATGAGTGACGACCTCAGTGCTGCCTTGAACCTGTTCAAGTTTTCAGGCACCTCCACAGGCCAAAATGTGATGGTCAAGAGTGGCGGCGCGGCTACGGCCACGGGGAGCGTCGACTACGCCATCACGGCCGATGCGGGGGGGATCCTCTGGGGCACCCTGACCCAAAACAGCGTAACCACGAGCCCGATTCAGGTGGTGAACGGGAGCCTTCAGGGCACTGGAAATTTCTCCGGCTTGAACCTTATGGTCACTGGAATCGGCAGTGGCACCTTGGCCCTGGCCCGGGGTGCCGGTCAGGCCGGTTCGGACCTCATCTCTTCTTACACGGGCGTATCCGGGGGCATCAGCACAGCCTTGAAGAACATCACCCTTCAAGACACGAACCTGGACCTCCAGATCGCAGCGGGTCAAGCGCGCCTGAACACGGAAACAGCCAACCTGAAGAAACAGTTTGCGCGAATGGAGTCTGTAGTCGGCTCCATGCGCTCCGCAGCAAGTGCGCTCTCCGGTGCCTGAGGTGTTCTGAACTCATGATCGTGGCCTAGCTTGTCGAACAAATTGGAAGAGGCACACCCATGAACGCATATGCCAGAACCGTCGATGCCTACCTCACGCAGCGTGTGATGGGAGCCAGCCCTGAGTTGCTCGCCGCCCTAGTCATGGAGGCCGGGCAGTTGCACATGGGGAGGGCCATTCTGGCACTAGAGCGCAATGACGTTTCCGAAGCCACACGATGCTTCATCCGGGTTACGGAAGTCATCAAGGAGGCAAGCTTCCACCTGAATCTCGAAGAGGGTGGTGAGCTCGCAAGCAACCTCCAGAAGCTCTATAACTGGTGGATGAAGGAGATCATGCTGGCCAGCCGAGACAAGGACACGGCCCGTCTGGCCGCCGTCTCACAGGCCATGGGAGAGCTCCGGATGACCTGGGAGCAGTGCCACGAGAAAAAGGCCGCCACGCTCAGGGTCTCCACCTTCCAGTTCGGGGACCAGGTCGGGTGAGTGAACTCAAGGTTCGTGCGGCCCTTGGCCAGATGGAGGCCTGGCTGGCAGACCCGAGCTGGGATCCGGATCCTGAAGTCCTGACGCGCTGGACCATCGATTTTCAAGGGGCACTGACCCGGGTGGAAAAGGGTCCGAGCTGGCCTGAGTTGGCCGCCCGAGCGCATGCTACGGGCAAGCTGCTGGAGGCTCGGCTTGCGATCGTGGCCACGGCGCGGGATCAGGTGAGAGCAGAGCTGGAAACCCGCGTGCGCGGCAACCGCGCCCTCAAGGGCTACGGGGCGAACCGCACCTGAGTCATCAGGATGCAGCTTCACGCTTCCTGGGTCAGATCCATGAGGATCTGCTGAACCACGGAATCCCAGCGATCGGCACTGGTCTGCCGGTAGATTCGAAGGCTTGGATACCAGGGACTGTCCTCACGGCCCATCAGCCAGCGCCAGTCGGGCAGGTAGGACACCATGAGCAGCGTAGGGATTCCCAGGGCCCCTGCCAGATGGGCCAGAGCGGTATCAACGGTGATGACCAGGTCCATGCCACTGAGGGCGTAGGCAGTGTCCGAAAAATTGCTCAGCAGGGGTGCCAGAGACTCCAGGGCGGGGAGTGGCGCTGGTGCCGTGGAACCATGCTGAACGGCGTACCAGGCGACATCAGGCAGGGCCTGAAGGGGGCGAAGCGCTTCTGCGGGAAGGGACCGCTGAGCATCCCGAGCGTGGGTGGGATTGCCGGCCCAGGAGATCGCGATCCGCGTCCTCCCCTGTGACTGTGCCAAGCGCTCGCGGAGCCTCTCTCGGTTTGGGACACGGACCGGAACGTCTAGGTAGGGGACCTCCCCAGGGATGGAGGCCAGGTCCGTCCGGAAGACATACGGAAGACTCAAAATGGGCAGGTGGACATCAAAGGGCGGCAGGGAGCCCTCGTCCGAAAACACGCCATCCACGCCCGGGCACGTGGCCACCAGGTCGGCCACCTCTGGCTGTACAAGGAGAAGCACCCGGCCGCCCAACTGCTTCACTAATGGTGCATAGCGCACGAACATCAGGGTGTCGCCGAAGCCCTGCTCGCAGTGCAGCAGCACGGTTCTTCCTTCCAGCGCCTCGCCCCTCCAGGGGGCTTGGGGGAACTCTCTCCTGGGATTCGTCAGGCCTGGGTGGCTCCAGCGGGATTCGTGCTGATCCCACCCAAGCGGCATGGCCCCGAAGAGGAGATTCACGCAGCAGAGCTCCCACTTGCGCTCGGCCCCGGAGTAGTCTGTGTTCGCGCGGCGGAGCATCTCCTCGTGGAGCTCGGGCCACATGCTTCGCTGGATGTAGATGTCGATGAGAAACCGAGTGACGATCGGGTTGGAGGGGTCCTGCTTTGCGGCTACAGCCAGCACCCCCAGGGCCTCGTCCAGTTGCCCCAGCTTCCAGTGGCATCGAGCCAAGTCCAGTCGTGCTTCAAGTCGAGGGGGATCGATGGTGAGAGTCCGAGCTAGCACTGCCACGGCTTCTTCCAGGCGGCCCATGCGCAGAAGAACCCGGCCCTGGCCTGCCAGTGCGGGGGGGAAATCAGGGCTGATAGCCAGGGCGTTGGCCAAGGAAGTGTGAGCATCCTCTTTCAGGTTCAGGGCAAGCTGAAGGTCCCCAAAATCGACCCAGGCTTCATGGGCCTCTGGGTGGACAAGGAGCAGGTCGCAGTAGGCCATGAAGGCCGATTGATGCTGGCCCTCTTGCCGCAGGGCCTGGGCCTCCTCAAGGAGTTTTTTATAAGATTCGGCCACCACGACGTCCTTTCCAGGGCCTGCAGGTGTTTTCAGGAGAATGTCTCGAGTGTAGGCGCAGGCTGGAAGCGTGGCCAAGGAGCGGTTTTGGGCCCGAGGAGAGAATCACTGAGTGAGGTAGCAGCCTAGGCCTCCGAAGTGAGATCTGTGAGTACCTGCTGGATCACGGAAGCCCAGTCTCCATAGGCTGACTGCCGATAGAGGCGCAGGGAGGGATACCAAGGGCTGTCTTCCCGTTCCAACAGCCACCTGAAGTCTGGCTGGAAGGACAGGAGCAGGAGGGTTGGGATACCCAAGGCCCCAGCCAGGTGGGCCACCGCGGTATCCACTGTGATTACTAGATCCATGCCACTCATGGCGTAGGCGGTGTCTGAAAAGTTACCCAGCAGGTGTGCAAGGGGAACCAGATCCGGTAGGGTTGGCACTTCCTTTCGCCCAAGCTGGAAGCTGAACCAGGCCACATCGCGCAGAGAACCCAGAGGGGCTAAGGCCTCGGGAGGCATCGATCGCTCCATGTTGCGCGAGTTGTCAGGGTTCCCTGACCAGACAAGACCGATCCGCATGCTCCCTCGGGCCAGGCTCAAGGCGTCCAACAGTCCCTGTCGGTGGGGGACCTGATCAGGGACATCCAAGTAGGGGACCTCTGCGGGGATGGAAGCCACCTCGGTGCGTAAGAGCCAGGGGAGAGAGAGGAGGGACGCCTGGAGGTCAAAGGGCGGTAGCGGTGCGCCAAAGGGCACGATCAGGTCCGCCCCACGGCAGGTGGCGGCGAGATCAAACAAGGTGCGGGGAGCCTGAAGGATGACCCGACCACCAAGAGCCTTCACCAATGGAAGGTAGCGGATGAACATCAGGAAGTCGCCGAACCCCTGCTCTGGCCAGAGCAATAGGGTCTTGCCGGTGAAGGCGTCCCCTTGCCAGGCTGGTTGCGAGAAGGACCGCTGGGGCCACCACTCCCCGGGGAGCTTCAGACGAGCTTCATATTTCTCCCAGCCCTGAGGCATGTCACCGAAGAGCAGGTCCACGAGGCTCTGTTCCCAGTCCGGATAGTCCGAAGCGGGGTCGGCCTTGCGGAAACGGTCCAGCTCGGTCCTGAACTCAGACCAGCGGCCATGGCTGTAATAGGTTCCCATCACGGCCGCGTGGATGACCAGGTCGCTGGGGTCCTCCTGAAGGACGGCGAGTATCTCTTGGTCTGCGAGGCGGAGATCGCCCATACGCGTAAGGCAGGAAATCAGCCGCAGGCGAATGGACGATTCGCCCGGGTGGTCTGCAAGCAGCTCCCGGAATAGGCCCTCAGCTTCTTGGAGGCGACCCTGCGCCATGCAAAGGGCGCCGCGGATGGAGAGCGCCAGAAGCTGGCCTGGGTCCAGCAGGAGGGCCGCTTTGCAGGTGGCCTCTGCTTCAGTGAAGAGCTGCTGCTCAAGCTGGGCTGAGCTGAGGCGGGCCCAGAGTAGCGCCTGATGATCACGCAGCAGGGCGTGGTTCCCTCTCTTGTGTCCAGGGTGGCCGCCCCCCTCAAGGACCCGGGCGGCGCTCACCAGGTCTCGACGCTTGAGTAGGCACTCGGCAAGGAACAGTCTGGCGTCCAGTCGGTCTGGGTCCAAGTCGAGGACAGCCCTGAACCTATCCTCAGCCTCCTTGGGTCGATCCTGCTGCACTAGGATGCAGCCGAGATTGATGGCTGCCGAGGGTTGCCGGGGATCAATGGCCAACGCGGCGTCGCAGGCCTGTTGTGCCTCTTGGAGATGGCCCAGTCGCAGAAGCTGCCCAGCATAGTCAGCCCAGACAGAAGCCTCCTGCGGCTCTCTCTCCAGGAACTCCCGATAGGCCACGGCCGCGTCAGATGTTTTCCCTGCGAGATCCAGCGTCTGGGCTCTCTTGAGCACCCCCATGTTGTGCGGCTTCACAGGCGCCTCCCCAACTCGTCCACACAAGCTTCGCCCCTTTAGATCTTGCATCAAGAGTCTTGCGTCAGGGCGGAGATCACCTGCTGAACGACGGAATCCCAGTCTCCATAGACCGGCTGCCGGAATAGGCGCACAGAGGGGTACCACGGACTATCCTCACGCTCCAGCAACCAGCGGAAATCCGGTTGGAAGGGAAGGAGCAACAGGGTGGGGATGCCCAGGGCTCCAGCCAGATGGGCCACAGCGGTGTCTACCGTGATTAGCAGATCCATGCCGCTGAGGGCATAGGCTGTGTCGGAAAAATTTTTTAGGTAGGGAGCGAGGGAGATCAGGTTGGGAAGAGGAGGGGATTCCTTGCGTCCCAACTGGAAGCTGTACCAGGTCACCCCGGAAAGGGCTGCCAGTGACGCCAGAGCTGTGGCTGGCAACGATCGCTCAAAATCCCTGACATGCCCTGGGCTGCCCGCCCAGACCAGTCCAATTCGGGTCCCATTTCGGCCCATCGCAAGTTGCTCGAGAAGCTCTTGACGATGGGGTACCTGATCTGGGACATCCAGGTAGGGGACATCGGCTGGGATGGATGCAAGCTCTGTCCGGAAGATCGAGGGCAGGGACACCAGTGAAGCCTGCAAGTCGAAGGGGGGGTGTGGTGTCTGCGTGGAGACCACCTGGTCCACGCCCTCACAGGTCGCTGAAAGCTCGACCAAGGCGGGCCAGATCTCAAGGATGACGCGGCTTCCAAGCGCCTTCACTAGTGGGATATACCGGATGAACATCAGAGCATCTCCCAGCCCTTGCTCTGCCCAAAGGAGGAGGGTCTTGCCGACAAAGGACTCGCCTCGCCAGGCAGGTTGAGCGAAGATCCGCTCCTTCAGGCGGAGTTCCTGGGCCACCCTCAGGCGTGCTTCGTAGCGATCCCAGCCCAGGGGCATGTTGCCGAAGAGCAGGTCCTTGAGGCTTTGCTCGAAGTCTAGGAAGGCTGACCCTGGGGAGACACCCCGGAACCGATCAATCTCCGCATCAAACATAGCCCAGCGGCCTAGATTGTAGTAGGTTCCGGTCACGCTCTTGTGCACGCTTTCGCTGCTGGGGTGCTCCAGAAGGATCTTTCGGACCTCTTCGTCGAGGCCGGCAGAGTCCCCCTTCCTCGCCAGACAGGTGATCAGCAGCAAGTGGGTGCTCTCGTCTTGCGGGTGGTCGGCCCGGAGCCTCCGAAAGATTGCTTCTGCCTTGCCCAGGTGTCCCCGGGCCATGTGGATGGATCCAAGGTTGGACTTTGCCGTGAGGTTTTTGGGGTCGAGCCGAACCGCTGTGAGGCAGGCCTGTTCAGCCTTGTCGAGGAGTTGGGCTTCGAAGAGTTCGGTACTGAAAATGGCCCACAGTTGGGCGTGGAGGGGTTGTAGCGAGGCGTAAATCCCGGTCATGGCCCCAGGGCGAATGGCCTCGTCCAGAATTCTCTGGACCTGGGCCAGGTCACGCTTGTGGAGAAGGCACTCGACCAAAGAAAGCCGAGCATCCATTCGGCGTGGATCGGCCTGAAGGACCGAGCGAAGAAGGACCTCTGCTTCGTTCAGTCGCTCCATCCGAAGCAAGCTACAGGAGAGGTTGATCCGGGCCGCTGGATGGCCCGGGCAGATCTCCAGGGCGGTCTCACAGGCACTATGGGCATCGTGGACCTGGCCGAGAGCCAGGAAGTGCCCGGCGAGATCAGACCACGCATCGGCGTGCCGGGGCTCCTTGCCCAGGAAGGCCTGGTAGGCACGGGCTGAACCGGGGTGATCCCCGGCGCGGTTCAGGCTCTGGGCCTTCCTCAGCAGCTTCATGTGGTCTGGATGCATCCGTGGTCCCTCGGCCCTTGTGCTCTCTTCGATCTGCCAGAGGGGGCTCTTGAGTTGAGGCATGAGCGGAGCCTGTGGGGGACAGATCCAAAATTACATCGGCCCGGGCTTTGGCCGAAAAGAGAGCAGACGGGGCTGCCCTTCTTTGCTCTCGGCCCCCCCCTGCCACCTTCCCATCACGGACCTGCCCATGTCTCCCGCACTGGCCACGCCACCCCTTCCCGCTTCGCCCGAGCCTCCCGCCATCCCTGAGCACATGGTGGTGCTGCTGCTGGAGGCGGGGCAGCGCTTTGTGGTGAAGCTTCAAGAAGTGGTTGCCCTGAACGACCCACGGCCCCGGGCGCACTTCAGCAACAAGGTGCTTGCCATCCTGGAAGAGCTGGACCGCCGCCTGAACCACGAGCAGGGCGGTGAGCTGGTGGACAACCTCACGCGCCTCCATGCCTGGTGGCGCAAGGAGGTGTTGCAGGCTGGCGAGACGGGCGACCTCGAGCGGCTGGGCCGAGTCCATGCGCAGATGGGCGAGATCCGCCATGCGTGGGAGCAGGTGCTGTTCCGCGGCACGGGGATGACGGGCAACGCTTCGTTCTAGGCTGTCCCGTAGAGGCGGTCCCC
>CAITBU010000478.1 GCA_903890595.1 uncultured Holophagaceae bacterium
CGTGCCTCTCCGCCTGATGCGCCCTCCCCCGGAGGGCGCTCCCACTCGCTCCGCTCGCGGAGTCGGAGCCTCTGGCACGCCGAAGCGAGACCGGCGACTGGCGCAGCCAGGCGCAGTTCGAATCCCGCTCTGATGGGTCGGCGCCAAATACAGGGCACGGGGCTGTTGGATGCCAACGTAGAAAGGCAAGGACTGGCCTATTTCAGGAAGCCTCACCACCCCCGCCCGTCGCGCGGATCGCTGCTGCAAGCTCAACCAGCGGCACGGCCTCCGTCGCTTGGGTCACGGGGAACCGTGTCGTGCCGGGATACACCACGAAGCGCCGATGCGGCTGCAGGTCAGCGCAGGCGGCGTGGAAGCCCCGCTCCAGCTTGGGCGCTAGGCTGCGCTTGATCTCGACGGCCCACAGGGTGCCGTTGGGCCAAGACAGGAGCAGGTCGATCTCAGCTCCGGCGCTGGAGCGATAGAAGTGGGCTGCCACCTGGGCGGGCGCGGCGGCGATGAGGTTCTCAATGACGAAGCCTTCCCAGCTCTGGCCCAGCACGGGGTGGGACAGCAGGGTTTCCCGGTCCTGGATCCCCAGCAGCGCATGGGTGAGCCCGCTGTCCCGGATGAAGACCTTGGGCGATTTCACCAGGCGCTTGTTCAGGTTGCCGTGCCAGGGTGGGAGGCGGCGCACCAGCAGCAGGTCCACCAACAGGTCGAGGTAGCTGGCGGCCGTCTTCCCATCCACCCCGAGGTTGCGGGCGAGCTGGGCGGTGTTCAGCAGCCCCCCCTGGTGATGGGCCAGCATGGTCCAGAAGCGCCGCAGGGTTTCGGCGGCAATGCGGGGGCCAAGCTGGGGGATGTCGCGCTCCAGGTAGGTGCGGATGAAGTCCTGCCGCCAGCGCAGGCTGCGGGCCTCATTCCGGGCCAGCAGGCTGTCCGGGAAGCCGCCCCGCACCCACAGATCATCCAGGGTCCTGGCGTGGGTTTCCATGGCATTCAGGGGGCCCAGCTCCAGGTAGGCAATGCGGCCCGCCAGGGTCTCGCCCGATTGTTTCAGGAGCTCCAGGGCAGCCGAACCCAGCAGCAGGAACTGGCCCGCTGGCCGCCCGGCCCGGCGGCCCCGATCAATGAGGCCGCGCAGCACCGGGAACAGGCCCGGGGCCCGGTGCACTTCATCCAGAATGACCAGCCTGTCGGCATGCTCTGCGAGGTACAGCTCGGGCATGGCCAGCTTGGCGCGATCGCCCTCAGACTCCAGATCCAGGTAGAGGGCACCCAGCTTGGCGCCCACCTCCAAAGCTAGGGTGGTCTTCCCCGACTGGCGGGGCCCCAGCAGCGCCACCGCCGGGCTGTCGCCCAGGGCTTCCAGCAGACGAGGGGTGAGGAGGCGTTCAATCATCCTTGCAATCGTGGATTCATATTGGACGATTTGCAAGTTTATTTGGTTGGATTCAAGACAAAAAGGGAGGCTCCCCTACTGCGCCGTCCACCCGCCATCGATGGGGAGCGCTGTCCCCGTGATCTGTTCGGCGGCTTCGGAGCAGAGGAATACGGCCAGCTGACCCAGGTGCTCAATGGCCACGAACTGGCCGGAGGGCTGCTTCCCCGCCAGCAGGGCCCGACCCCCCTCCTCCACATCCACGCCGAGCCTTTCTGCCAGGGCCACGATCTGGGGCTCGATAAGCTCCGTGCGGGTCCACCCGGGGCAGATTGCATTGCAGGTGATGCCCTGCCCTGCGGTCTCCAGGGCCACCACCTTGGTGAGCCCCACCAGGCCGTGCTTGGCGGTGACGTAGGCCGCCTTGCGCACGGAGGCCACCAGGCCGTGCACGGAAGACACATTGATGATGCGGCCCCACCCGGCAGCCTTCATGAACGGCAGGGCATGGTGGATGGTGTGGAAGGCCGAGGACAGGTTGAGCGCAATGATCGTGTCCCACTTCTCCGGCGGGAAGTCCTCCACAGGGGCTGTGTACTGGATGCCGGCGTTGTTCACCAGGATGTCCAGGCCCCCCAGGCGGGCGATGGTCTGGGCCACCAGGGGGCCGATTTCCTCGGCCCGGGTGAGGTCGGCCCGACCATAGGCCACGAGGACCCCTGCCTGGTCCGCAAGCTCTCGGCGGACTGGCTCCACGGCCTCGGCGTCCCGGGAGCCATTGAGCATGATGGCGCAGCCCTGGGCAGCCAGGGCCCGGGCGATGCCCAGGCCGATGCCGCTGGTGGACCCGGTGATCAGCGCCTTCTTCCCCTTCAGCACGGCGGCTCCTTGGCAAGGATGAGGGATGGGCCTAGAGCGGGCGCCGGAGCAGCCGCCCCAGCTCGCCGATGAACCCGCGGCGGAAGAGCAGGACGCAGACCACAAAGATGCCGCCGATGATCACAGTGATCCAGGGCCCCACCATGGTCAGCTTGGACTGGAGGGTCACCACGGTGAAGGCGCCCGCCGGGGGCCCCAGCACGGTGCCAACCCCGCCCAGGAGGGTCATGAGCACCACCTCCCCGGAGGTGTGCCAGTTCACATCCGTCAGCGAGGCCAGCTGGAAGACCAGGCACTTCATGGACCCCGCCAGGCCCGCCAGGGCCGAGGACAGGACGAAGGCCATGAGCTTGAAGCGCTCCACCTTGTAGCCCAGGGAGATGGCCCGGGCCTCGTTCTCCCGGATCGCCTTCAGGACCTGCCCGAAGGGCGAGTGGATGGCCCGATGGATGACCCAGAAGCCCAGGCAGAAGAGGGCGAAGATGAAGTAATAGAGGCTGAGCGGCAGGGGGTTGCCCCCCACCGTGGTGACGCGGTTCAGATCGATGAGGCCAAAGAGCAGTCCCCGGGGGATGCCCTGCAGGCCATCCTCGCCGCCGGTGAAGGGCAGCTTGAGGGCCACGAAGTAGACGATCTGGGCCAGGGCCAGGGTGACCATGGCGAAGTAGATGCCCTGGCGCCGGATGGCGAGGCTGCCCACGGCCCAGCCCAGCAGTCCGGCGAACAGCGTGCCCGCGAGGACCCCCACCTCGGGGGTCAGGCCGACATTCTTCACCAGATGCCCAGTGACGTAGGCGGCCCCCCCGAAGAAGGCGGCGTGACCGAAGGAGAGCAGGCCCGTGTAGCCCAGCAGCAGGTTGAAGGCCGCCGCAAACAGGCCGAAGCACAGCAGCTTCATCATGAAGACCGGGTAGACGACGAAGGGCGCCAGCAGGCCGAGCAGGGCGAGGGCGATCCAGGCGTACCGGTTCACCTAGGCTTCCTTCCCGAACAGCCCCGCCGGCTTCACCAGCAGGACCAGCACCATGATGAGGAAGATCACGGTGCTGGAAGCCGGGGCGTAGACCACCTTGGTGAAGCCCTCCACCATGCCCAGCAACAGGCCCGTGAGGATGGAGCCCATGATCGAGCCCATGCCGCCGATGACCACCACCGCAAACACCGTGATGATCATCTCCGAGCCCATGACGGGACTGACGGAGTAGATGGGCGCCGCCAGCACGCCGGCGAAGGCCGCCAGGCCCACGCCGAAGCCGTAGGTGAGGGTGATCATGAGGGGCACGTTGATGCCGAAGGCCTTCACCAGCTCAGGGTTCTCGGTGCCGGCCCGCAGGTAGGAGCCCAGCTTGGTGCGCTCGATGACGAACCAGGTGCCGAAGCAGACGGCCAGGGAGATGCCGATGACCCACACCCGGTACTTGGGGAACAGCATGAAGCCCAGGTCCACCACGCCGCTCAGGGACTCGGGCTTGCCGTCGTAGGCATCGCCGGAGACGTTGAAGTAGTTGGTGAAGACCCCCTGGATGATGAGGGCCAGGCCAAAGGTGAGGAGCAGGCCGTAGAGGTGGTCGAACTTGCGGAGGCGGCGGAGCATGGTCTTCTCGATGAGGACACCCAGCGCCCCCACCACCAGCGGGGCCACGATGAGCGCCGCCCAGTAGTTGAGGTGGAAGTCCGGCTTGCCCAGCAGCGGGCCGAGCATCGTGAAGCCCAGCAGGGCCACGTAGGCACCCAGCATGTAGAGGGCGCCGTGGACAAAGTTGACGATGTTCAGCAGGCCGAAGATCACCGCCAGGCCGAGGCTCAGGATGGCGTAGAAGACGCCATTGTTGAGCCCCAGCATGACCTGTGACAGGACCGTCTGGACTGAC
>CAITBU010000479.1 GCA_903890595.1 uncultured Holophagaceae bacterium
GTCGTGGTGGAGCCGCCAACGAGGGTGCCGGAGGAGAAGGAGTAGCGCGGTGCGTAGCTGAGGCTGAGGCTGCCGCCCCACTCAAAGGCCTTGGTGGAGCCCACGGACAGGCTGCGGCTCTGGGTGGTGCTCTCCAGGGTGGTGGCAAGGGTCTTGAAGCCGTCCTGGGACTTGGAGAGGGTGAGGCCGCTGGTGAGGTTCCAGTCGAAGGAGCCCTGCTCCACCATCACACCGGCCACGGTGGAGGTCCGGGTCTCGGTGGCGATCTGCACCTGCAGGTTGTTCTTCAGCGAGGTCTCGATGGCCGCCTGAAGCGACAGCTTCGTGGGGGCCTTGGGGGCCTGCTGAGCCACGAGGGAGAAGCTCACCAGCAGGGCCGGGAGAAGGGGGAAACGCATCATCACCACTCCTTGGACATCGGGAAAGAACCGCCGCACGGACAGACTGCCTACGGTGGACACCGGATCAAGGTTTAGACCCAGGTTTCTAGCAGAATGACTCCATCGTAAGTTGAGGGCAAGGCCCATCTCCTCAACCGTTGGAAAGCGGACGCTTGAGTAGTTCACGGGCGATGACCATGCGCTGAATCTCGCTGGTGCCCTCGTAGATGGTGGTGATGCGGACGTCCCGGTAGAGGCGCTCCACCACGTACTCCTGGGAGTAGCCGTAGCCGCCGTGGATCTGGACAGCGCGGTCGCAGAGGAACACGGCGCTCTCGGTGCTGTACAGCTTGGCGGTGGCGGCTTCCTTGGTGCAGGGCTGGCCGGCCTCCTTGAGGGTGGCGGCCCGGTAGACCAGGAGGCGGGAAGCCTGGAGGCGGGCCTCCATCTCCGCCAGGTAGGTCTGGATCATCTGGTGCTCACCGATGGGCTTGCCAAAGGAGACCCGGGCCTTGGCGTAGGTGATGCTCTCATCCATGGCCCGCTGGGCGATGCCCAGGGCCTGGGCTGCGATGCCGATGCGGCCCACGTCGAGGCCGCCGAAGGCCACCTTGAGGCCGTCGCCAAGCTGCCCAAGCAGGGCGTCATCCGGCACGAACGCATCCTCCAGAGCCACCATGACGGTCTTGCTGGAGCGCAGGCCCATCTTGTGCTCGGGGCGGCCCATGACCACACCGGGCTGGTCCGCATCCAGGATGAAGGCACTGATGCCCTTCTTGGCGGAGTCGGGGTCGGTGCGGGCCATGGTGATGAAGTAGCGGCCCACCCCGCCGTTGGTGATCCAGGCCTTGGCGCCGTTGAGCCGCCAGCCGCCTTCCACCCGGGTAGCCCGAGCCTTCAGGGCGGTGGCATCGGAGCCGGCGTCGGGCTCCGTGAGCATGAAGCCGCCCAGCTCCTCGCCGCTGGCCAGGGGCTTGAGATACTTCTGCTTCTGCGCTTCGGTGCCAAAGGCCAGGATCGGTGCGCAGGCCACGGAGTTGTTCACGCTCATGGCCACGGCCACGGAGGCGTCGGCGTAGGCCACCTGCTCCAGGGCCAGGATGTAGCTGAGGAAGTCCACCCCCGCACCGCCGTAGGCCTCGGGCACCGTCATCCCCATGAAACCCATCTCGCCCAGCTGCCGGATGATGTCCGTGGCGAACTCGCAGCTGGCATCCCGGGCGGCGGCACCCGGCTCGATCTCAGCCTTGGCGAACTCCCGGGCGGCTTCCCGGATGGCGAGCTGGTCTTCGGTGAACTGGGGGAACATGGCGGCTCCAAAGATGATTCCAGGGTAGCAAGCGGAGCCCACCCGGCGGGGCGGGATTCTGGGGGCGGAGTCGGCTCTGGCTAGGTGGTCAGGCTGCGCCGGAGGAGGTCCACGGCGGCCTTGGAGCCCTCCCACATCATGCGCTCCCAGGCCTCGTCCAGCCCGCACCAGAGGTACTCGCTGTGCTCGGCGGGCTCGAGGCGCACCTCGGCGGTGGCCGCCACCTCCATGGAGAAGCAGACCTCGGTGTTGAAGCGGGGCTCGTCGTCAGGGAAGCGGACGATGGAGGGATCCACCCAGAAGCTGTGGGAGAGGCCCAGGGGGCGCAGGGTGCCGGTCAGCCCGGTCTCCTCCAGGAGCTCCCGGTGGGCGGTCTCTTCGGGGACTTCGCCGGGCTCCATCATGCCCGTGACGCTCTGCCACCAGAGGCCATGGGCAGGCACCCGCAGCATCATGAGCACCTCGGGGCCGGAGGTGCCGCGCCGCCAGGTGAGGGCCGAGACGCTGCGGCTGGGCTCCCGGACGGGCTGGCGTTGGAGGGCCAGCAGGTCCAGAAGCTGCCCCTGGAGCTGGTCCGCCGCCTCGGCCCAAGAAGGTGCCTCGCCGCCCAGGAGGGAGGCCAGGCTGCAGACGCCCTTGTCCGTGAACCCGCAGGGGGTGATCCAGGCGAAGTGGTTGAGGTTGGGGGCGACGTTGAAGGCAATGCCGTGGGTGCTGATCCAGCGGCTGAGGTGGAGGCCGATGGCGCCCAGCTTCTCGGGCCCCCGGGGGGTGTCCACCCAGATGCCAGGGGCCCCCGAGAGGCGCCGGGCCTGGACGCCGAAGTGGCCGGCGGTGCGGATCATGGCCTCCTCCAGCCCGCGCACCAGGCGACCCACATCCTCCCGACCGCCCCGGAGGTTGAGGATGGGATAGGCCACCACCTGGCCTGGGCCATGGTAGGTGACTTCGCCGCCCCGGTCCGTGCGATGGACGCTGAGGCCTTCGGCCCGCAGGAACGCCTCGCCCACATGGATGTCGGCGGGGGTGGCATTGCGGCCGAGGGTGTAGACCGCGTCATGCTCAAGGACCACCAGCTGGTCAGGTCGACCCTCCTCGGCCACATGGGCTGCCAGGGCCTTCTGCAGACGCAGGCCGGCGGGATAGAACACCCGCCCGAAGCGACGCAGCTGGGCAGGGCGGGGGACGGAGAAGCCGGTAGGCAGCATGGGGTGAGTTTAGCCGGGATGGCTATCGGCTATCAGCTATCAGCTATCAGCCAAGGCGGGCCTCGGCTTGTCCATTGATGCGCTTTGCTTTTCTCGGCTCGGGATCGGCGCAGCCGATCCCGAGAAGGGGCAACCCAAAGTGGGGCACTCTGCTTGGGTTCGGCCATGATGGATTCATGGTGACGGTGCTGGTGGTGGGTGGCGGTGCAGCGGGCCTGGTGGCCGCCTGGCGAGCCGCCTCGCTTGGGCACGCGGTGACCCTGGTGGAAGCCAACGGGCGCCTGGGGGTGAAGCTGCGCATCAGCGGCGGTGGCAAGTGCAACGTCACCCACGAAGGCGCCCCCCGGGAGCTGCTCAAGGCCTTCGCCCAGGACCAGGCCCGCTTCCTCCGACCGGCCCTGCACGCCTTCGGCAGCGCCGAGGTGGTGGAGCTCCTGCGCCGGGAGGGTGTGCCTACCCAGGCCCGGGACAACGGCCGCATCTTTCCCCTGGACCGGCCGGGCAGTGCGGGGGCCGTGGTGGCGGCCTTTGAGGGCCTCGTGGAGCGGGCGGGCGTGACGGTGCGCCGAGGCCTCCGGGCCACGGGCGTGACCGGCCAAGCGCCCCACCTGCAGGCCCTGCAGGTGGACGGGGAAGCCCTTTCGGCCGATGTCTTCATCCTGGCCACGGGCGGCGCCAGCTACCCGGAGACCGGCACCCGGGGCGAGGTGCCGGGCTGGCTGGCATCCCTGGGCATCCCCGTGCAGCCCTGGTTCCCGGCCCTCTCGCCCATCCCCCTGCGCAGCCCGCGTCCCGCCTGGGAGGGCGTGCCCCTGCGGGCGGGCGTCCTGCGTCTGTCCGCCGGGAAAGAGGGCCGTCGCCTGGCGGAGTTTGCCGGGGACCTGGTGTTCACCCGTTTTGGGATCAGCGGTCCCGCCGCCCTGGAGCTGAGCCAGGCCACGGAGCGGGCCCGGCGGGCCGGGGCGGCCTGGCTCACCTATGCAACGGTTGCCACCCTGGCGGAAGCCGTGGATGCCGCTCTCCAGGCGGAGCAGCAGAGCAATCCGCGCCTGCTGGCAGAGACCTGGCTACGCCGCCACCTCCCGGAGCGGATCGTGGCTGCCGTAGTGACGGAGGCCGGTGCGACCCTGTCACCCATGCTCAAGGACCTGACCCGGGCGGGGCGCAAACTCCTGGTGGCGCAGGTCACAGCGCTGCCCCTCGGCGAGCCCCAGGCGGTGAGCCTGGCTCGGGGCGAGGTGGCTGCCGGTGGCATCGCCCTGGCCGGTGTGGACCCCCACACCATGGCCCTCCGAGGCTGGGACAACCTGCGCGTCTGCGGCGAGCTGCTGGACATCGATGGCCCCGTCGGAGGCTACAACCTCCAAGCCGCCTTCAGCACCGGGTACCTCGCTGGGTCGATCTAATCCGTCTTTTCTCCGCGCACCTCCGCCCTCTCCGCGCTCTCTGCGAGAGTGGTTTTCTTTGATGCCTCGGCTCAGATCCGCCCGACCAGATCAAGCACCAGGTCGAGGAGGCGGGCAGCGTAGCCGGTCTCGTTGTCGTGCCAGCCGAAGACCTTCACGAAGCGCGGGCCGAGGGTCAGGGTCAGGTCCAGGTCCACCACGACGCTCTCCCGGCGGCCGGTGATGTCGCAGCTGACGGTGTGCGGCTCGGCCAGGGCGATAATTCCCTTCCAGGAACCTTCGGCGGCGGTGCGGAAGGCCGCCCGGATGGACCAGGGGTCCGCATCCAGCGCCAGCACCACCGTGAGGTCAACCAGGTTCACGCTGAGGGTGGGCACACGGAGGGCAAGGCCGTCGAAGCCCGGGGGCAGCTCCGGCATGGCCCGGCGCAGGGCGCCGATGGCACTGGAGGTGGTGGGGATGATGCTCTGGAACGCAGCGCGGGCGCGGCGACGGTCCGTGTGGGGGGTGTCCACGAGGCGCTGGTCGTTGGTGACCACGTGGACGGTGCTCATGCCCGCCTGGGCCAGCCCGAAGGCATCATCCAGCACCCGCAGCAAGGGTGCCGTGGCGTGGGCGGTGCAGCTGGCATTGCTGATGACGCGGTGCCGCGCCAGGTCCAGGGTGTCGCCATTGACCGGGGCGATGATGGTCGCGTCGGCGTCGGGGCTGGGGGAGCCGATGACCACGTGGGTCACGGTGCCCCTCAGGTGGCGGGCCGCCGCCTCCCGGCGGGTGAAGCGCCCGCTGGCCTCCACCACCAAGCCCACGGTCTCGGGCCAGGGGATGAGGGCCGGATCGGGGGCGTGGAACAGTGGGATCCGGTGCTCGCCTAGGAGGAGGTGATCCACACCCGCCACCGTCTCGCCGGAGATGGGTTGGGGCAGCATCCCGTGGATGGAGTCCCGCTGGAGCAGATGGAGCACCTGCTCCAGGGGGGCTGGATCGTTGACGGCCGCCAGCAGCCCCGGGTGCTCCAGCCCCAGGCGGCGCACGGCGATGCGGCCGATGCGGCCCAGGCCATTGACGGCGAGCCCGGTCATGGTCGGCCTCCACCGAGGAGCAGGAGGCAGCCGTCTCGGAGTCGCGCCGCATGGGCGGTCTCGTTGTCATGCCAGGCGAAGCACTTCACGAGGCGGGGGTCGAGGCAGCGGGTCAGGAAGGGATCGTAGAGGCAGCTGGCGGTGCGGCCCAGGAGGTCGCGGCTCACCAGTTCCTCGGCCAGCACTTCTACGATGGAGCCCTGGCCAGCAGCGGCCAGGAACGCAGCGTGGATGGCCTCCGGATCGGCGTCTGACTGCAGCCTCGCAGTCACATCCAATAGGCACCCATCGGGCGTGGGAACCCGCACGGCCAGCCCCGCCAGACGCCCGGCGAAGCGGGGCAGGGCAGCCATCACCTCGGCTGGGGCCGCGTCTGCTGTGGGGATCATGCTCAGGGCGGCGGCGCGGGCCAGGCGTAGGTCCGCATGGGGCAGGTCGAGGACCCGCTGGTCGCTGGTGTAGCTGTGTACGGAGGTGGAGAAGGCCGACTCAACCCCGAAGGCGGCATCCAGCACCTGGAGGAGGGCGGCCAGGGGCAGGGCCGTATCGCTGCCACAGGTGACGATTTGGTCCCGTGTACAGTCCAGGTCGGCGTCATGCAAGCCCGGGAACAACAGGCGATCCGCATCGGCGCAGGAGCTGGCCAGGAGCACGTGCGTCACTGTGCCACCCAGATGGCGCGAGGCCGCTGCCCTGGTGGTCGGCACCTCAGAGCAGTCCAGCACCAGCTGGGCGCCGGCATCAGCGAAGGGTGGAGGGGTGGAACCCTCCTGCCGGTGCAGGGGTATGCGGCGTCCATCCAGGTACAGGCAGCCCTCGCTGGTCGTCACGCTGAAGGCCGGCGTCCCGTGCACGGAGTCGTGGCGCAGGAGGTGGGCCAGGGCCTCGGCATCGGCTGGATCACTCAGTGCCACCACCTCCAGGCGGGGCTCCGCTAGCAGCAGGCGCAGGGCCGTCCGCCCGATCCGTCCGAGGCCGCTGATGGCCACTCGCCGCACGACACCTCCTGGATCCTGGGGGGCCCGCCGGAGCGGACCGGGTTGAAAAGAAAGGCCCGGCTTGGGGCCGGGCGCAGCTGGGGAAAGGGGTGGACTCAGCTGGCGAGGCCCACGCGGCGAAGCCGGCTGGCAGGGGCTTCCAGCTTCTTGGCGAGGGTGTTGCGATGGATGCCGAGCTCCCGGGCAGCAGCGCTCTGGTTGCCCTCGTGGGCAGCCACAACCTCTTCCAGGTAGATCCGCTCGAACTCGCGGCGCGCCATCTCCAGGGGGATGCCACCGCGCACCATTTCGGCTACGAGATTCCGCAGCTTGTCACGCATTTCAGCCTCTCCAACGAACCATTCGGAACCTCGAAGGTAACACTCCATTGACGGGAGTGAAAGGCCATGACATTTTCGAAACCCAGCCACCATCTGTGGAAAACGCTGTGGATTACCTGTGGAACACACCCCTGATTTCGTACCCAAGGCCATACTGGTGATGACCTTCTGATGAGGAGAGCCCATGACCCTGGCCCAGCCCCAGCCCGGCGAATATGCGGAAGCCTATGCCCACTACCTGGGTACCCCGGTCCAGGGAGATGTCTTGACCCTGCTGGAGACCCAGGCCGCTGAGCTCGGGCTGCTGTTCCGAAGATTCAGTGATAGCCAGGCGCTCCATCGCTACGCCCCAGGCAAGTGGAGCCTCAAGGACCTGCTGCAGCACCTGACGGACACCGAGCGGATGTTCACTTACCGCTGCCTGCGCATCGGTCGGGGCGACACTGCCCCCCTGCCGGGCTTCGACGAGAACGCCTTCGCCGCCGCCGCCCAGTCCGATGGGAGGCCCCTGGGCCTGCTGCTGGTTGATTTCCAGGCGGCGCGGGCCGCCAGCCTGGCCCTGTTCCGCAGCCTGCCCGAGGCGGCCTGGCTGAACCCCGGCACCACCAACGGTCGCCAGGTGACCGCCCGCTGCATGCCCTACTTCGCCTTGGCCCATGCGGCCCACCACCTGGCGGTGGTGCGGGAGCGCTACCTGCCGGGGCTGATGTAGTCCTGCCAGGCTTCCAGAGACTGCGCCAGCTTGCTCAGCTGCTCAGGCTCCGTGGTGCGGAAGCGGCTCACGAGCTTCCAGCCTTGGGACACTTTCTGGTAGCGGTGGAGCCAGAGGCTTGGCCCCTCCCAGGGCGCCTCGGAATGCGTCCGGGTCTTCACCAGGAAGGCGACGGTGGTCCAGGGTCCCCGGGCCAGGAAGGTGCGGCCCAGCTCCTGGATGCCGGACTCCTCGTCGGATTCCAGCACCAGATCATCGAGATCGGGGATGATCATGCAACACCTCGGTTGTTCGGCTCATCGTAGCCCCTGGAGGCCCCCGATGGAAAAGCTCATGGGATTCATCGGCGCCACTGTGGGCAGCCTGGTGGGCTGGTACCTGGGGGCACTGGTGGGGTTCACCACCGGCATGGTGCTCAGCATGGTGGGCACAGGCGTCGGGCTCTGGGCGGGCCGCCGGCTGGTGCAGAGCTGGCTGGAGTCCTAGGACGGTTGGAGATTTGGCGGTCTCCGTGGTTCCATTCCAGTCATGCGTATTGAATGCATCGCCATCGGCACTGAGCTGCTCACCACCCGCCGCCTGGACACCAACTCCGTGTGGCTGGGGGAGCGCCTGGCGGCCCTGGGCCTCGGGTTCCACCGCAAGACCGCTGTGGGCGACAGCCGGGAGGATCTGGCGGCTCTCTTCCAGGAAGCGATGGGCCGATCGGACGTCATCCTCACCACAGGGGGCCTCGGGCCCACCTTCGATGACTTCACCAAAGAACTGTTCGCAGAGCTCATCGGTGCCGACCTGGTGGAGGACGCCCGCTCCCGGGCGGACATGCTGGACTTCTACGCCGCGCGCAACCGCACCCCGCCCCAGGTGAACTTCAAGCAGGCCCTCATCCCCGTGGGCGCCGAGCCCCTGCGCAACCTGGTGGGCACCGCCCCTGGCGTCTGGTGGCAGGACCCTCCGGGCCATCCCGGTGTGCGCATCGTGATGATGCCCGGTGTGCCCCGGGAGATGAAGCGCATGTGGGAAGAGCACGTGGAGCCTCGCCTCGCTGTGCTGGCCGGGCAGGCTGTCCACACCCTGCGCATGGTGGTGGCCGGTGTGCCCGAGAGCAACCTGGATGAGCGCACCCGTGGGGTCCGGGAGCAGCACAGCCACCTGGACTGGACCATCCTGGCGAGTCTCTCCCA
>CAITBU010000480.1 GCA_903890595.1 uncultured Holophagaceae bacterium
GATCAAGGATAGCGTTGGATGCGGCTAGAGTGTGGGCATGCTCCAGCGACTGATTCTCGTGGCCAAGGTCAAATCCCCACACCTGGGTTCGACCCTCCGGGATGTCCTGCCTCTGTTTCTGGATCGGGGCTGGCTGGTCAGTGCCGAACCGGCCATGCAAGAGCCCTGGGCGCAGGCCGGTCTCGACCCAGCCCGCCTGGGGGTCGACCCAGACCTGGGCGCTGCAGGTCCAGTGGCAGACCTCTGCCTGGTGCTGGGCGGGGACGGCACCCTCCTCCACGCCGCTCGCCTGGTGGGCCTGCGGGGCACGCCGATTCTGGGCATCAACCTGGGCTCCCTGGGCTTCCTGACGGCCCACCCCGTGTCCGGGGCCGTGGCGGCCGTGGAAGCCTTCTTCGCCGGCACGCTGGTGCCGGACCAGCGCCCCACCCTGCAGGCCGAGCTGTGGCGGCAGGGCGGCCTGCTCGCCCAGCAGACCGTGCTGAACGATGCCGTCCTGGCCAAGGGCGCCCTGGCCCGCATCATGGACATGCACCTCCGGGTGGGGGCTCAGGACGCTGGCTCCATCAAGGCGGATGGCCTCATCGTCGCCACCCCCACGGGCTCCACGGCCTACGCTCTATCCGCCGGCGGCCCCATCATGCACCCCAGCCTGGACGCCTTTGTCATCGCCCCCATCTGCCCGCACACCCTCACGCTGCGGCCCTCAGTGGTGCCGGCCCGCTGGCCCATCAGCATCGTCCTGGAAGACGCCGAGGATGCCCACCTCACCCTGGATGGCCAGGTGGGGTTCCGGGTGCTGCCGGGCGATGAGGTGCGCCTCTCCCAGGGCGCAGCGCAGATCACCCTCCTCCAGCGCCCCGGCCTGGACTTCTTCGCCCTCCTGCAGCAGAAGCTGCACTGGGGCGATAGGTAGACCCCCACAGACTGCCTGGCCAGGGATGCCTTCTCCGCCCATTGGTCGGCGGTGGTCTGCGTTATTAACCGCTTGTGATCCCAGGCACACGGGCCGGGAACGACACTTCTGGGCAGGAGGGGACAGGTCCCCGCCGCGGAGGTCGCATGGCCCTCAAGGAACGACCCAAGCCATTTCTCCTGCCGGAATATTGCAAAGGCTGCGGGCGCTGCATTGATGCCTGCGCCAAGGACTGCATCTCCCTCAGCGACCAGGTGAACTCCCTGACGGGCCTGGTGCCCGTGGTCCTTGACCTGACCAACTGCAACGCCTGCGGTCTGTGCATGGATGCCTGCCCGGAGCCCTACGGTCTGCGCCCAGCCCAGGAGGGTCCCCACCAGAAGTTCGAGCTGGAGGATCCGGCCAAGCTCTTCGGCGTGCGCCCCAGCGATGCCCGCGAGCCTGTGGACGTCCCCGCCCAGGTGCTGCCCCTGCCCGCCACCGAGCCCCTGGTGATCAAGGGCACCTACGCCTCGGCCATCGGCGCGATCCTGGCCGGCTGCCGCCACGTCTATGGCTACCCCATCACCCCCTCCACCGAGGGCGCCGAGCTCATGGCCAAGTTCCTGCCCAAGCTGGACGGCACCTTCATCCAGGCCGTGAGCGAAGTGGCCGCCGTGAACATGATGTACGGCACCGCCGGAGCGGGCCTGCCCACCATGACCTTCACGTCATCGCCGGGCTTCAGCCTGATGCTGGAGGGTGTCTCCTACATGATCGGCTCTGAGCTGCCGGGCGTCTTCGTGGACGTCATGCGCGGCGGGCCCGGCCTGGGCAACATCGCCCCCGAGCAGTCCGACATCAAGCTGGCCTGCCACGGCCTGGGCCACGGCAACACGCAGGCCATCGTGCTGGCCCCCTCCACGCCCCAGGAGATGCTGGACCTCACCATCCTGGCCTTCGACCTCAGCTTCAAGTACCGCAACCCGGTGGTCATCCTCAGCGACGGCTACCTGGGCCAGATGACGGGCAAGGTCAAGCTGCCCAACACCCTGCAGAAGCCCGGCGTGCCCAAGTGGGCGGTCTACGGCGATGCCGAGCACCGCCGGAACGTCATCTCGTCCATCTACCTCACGGAGAGCGATCTCGAGGCCCACAACGTCCACCTCAACAGCAAGTACGAGGCCATGGGCGCTGAGGTCCGCGCCGAGGCCTACCTCTGCGACGACGCCGACGTGGTGCTGGTGGCCTGCAACACCCCGGCCCGCACCGCCAAGGGAGCCGTGCAGGAGCTGCGGCACCAAGGCGTAAAGGCCGGTCTCTTCCGTCCCATCACCCTCTGGCCCTTCCCCATCGACGCACTGAGGGCGGCCCTGCAGGGTGCCAGTCGCCTGGTGGTGGTGGAGGCCAGCGCCGGCCAGCTGGAAGACGAGGTCCGCCTCGCCCTGAGCCGGGCCGGCGTGCGGGACTACCCGGAGATCGAGTCCGTGCGGCGCATGGGTGGCATCCTGCCCCAGCAGGATGAGATCACCACCCGGGTCCTGGGTCGGAAGGGGGTGCTCGCATGAGCAAGGCCAGCGTCATCTACGACAAGTTCGACCGCCACTCCCATGCCCAGGGCCTCAAGGGCCACGCCACCCACTACTGCCCTGGTTGCGGCCACGGGCTGGCCCACAAGTTCCTGGCGGAAGCCATCGACGAGCTGGGCGTGCAGGACCGCACGGTGGCCGTGAGCCCCGTGGGCTGCTCGGTGTTCCTCTACTACTACTTCGATGTGGGGAACACCCAGGCGGCCCACGGCCGGGCCGCCGTGGTGGCCCTGGGCCACAAGTTCGCCAACCCCAACAGCGTGGTGGTGAGCTACCAGGGCGACGGCGACCTGGCCTCCATCGGGCTGGCGGAGACCATCGCCACCGCCCAGCTGGGTGCGCCCATCACCGTCATCTTCATCAACAATGCCATCTACGGCATGACCGGTGGCCAGATGGCCCCCACCACCCTCATGGGCCAGAGCAGCTCCACCAGCCCCACCGGCCGGAACATCTCCAACGGCCAGCCCATGAAGATGGCCGAGATCATCGCCGGTCTCGACGGCCCCATCTATGTGGAGCGCGTGGCCCTCTACGACGCCAAGCAGCGCATCCGGGCGAAGAAGGCCATTCACAAGGCCCTCCGCCTGCAGGTGGAAGGTCGTGGCTACAGCTTCATCGAGGTGCTGGCGGAGTGCCCCACCCACCTGAAGATGAGCCCCGAGGAGACTGAGATGTGGGTGCGTGACTTCATGCAGCCCGTCTTCCCCCTGGGCGTGCTGAAGGACATGACCGTGGATCCTTGGTTCAAGCGGAACCCGCCCAGCTTCGACGGCAACCTCATCCTCAGCCTCACCGGCGCTACCTATGAGCACCCGGTCCGCCACTGCGACGGCTTCCCCACGCACTTGGCCCCC
>CAITBU010000481.1 GCA_903890595.1 uncultured Holophagaceae bacterium
AGGCGACTGAATGTCGCCTGCGGAGCGGGGACCCGCTGGGATCAGAATCATGCAGCGGTGTGGCAATACGGAGCAGGCGACTGAACGTCGCCTGCGGAGCGGGGACCCGCTGGGATCAGAATCATCTGCCGAGTGTTTCAGCCCTTGGTCGGGCCCGCATTCAGGATCAACATCGCATCCCCATAGCTGAAGAACCGGTACCGCTCGCGCACGGCCTCGGCGTAGGCGGCCTGGGCCAGGTCCAGGCCCAGGAGGGCTGAGACCAGCACGAAGAGCGTGCTCTCGGGCAGGTGGAAGTTGGTGAGCAGGTGGTCGGCGGTGCGGAGCCGGTGGCCCGGCTGAATAAAGATGCGGGTGCTGCCCGCCCGGGCCAAGGCCTGACCGTCCCAGGCACCCTCGAGGGTGCGCAGGGAGGTCGTACCGATGCAGAGCACCGGGCGGGAGCGGCCCCGCAGCACCGGCTCCAGGGCAGCGGCGGTGGCGTCAGGGACCTCGAAGCGCTCCTCGTGCATGGCGTGCTCGGCGAGGGTCTCCGCCGTCATGGGGCGGAAGGTGCCGAGGCCCACGTGGAGGCGCACCGGGTGCCACCCACAGCCCTGGGCCTGAAGGGCTGCGATGAGCTCCGGCGTGAAGTGCAGGCCGGCGGTGGGGGCGGCGACCGCCTCGCCCTCCTGGGCCGCGAAGACCGTCTGGTAGCGGGTCTCGTCCTCGGCCTCCGCCAGGTGGTCGATGTAGGGCGGCAGGGGCAGGCGGCCGATGCGGTCGATCTCATCCCAGGCGAGGCCGTGGTCGGAGCTGACCCGGACGGCCCGGAGGCCTTCGGGCAGGGTCTCCAGAATCTCCATGCGGGCCAGGGTCGCCCCGGACTGGGGATCCACCACCTTGGCGGCCGCACCGGGCTTGAGGCGGGCGCCGGGCTTCACCATGGCCTCGAAGACACCGGCCCCAAGGCTGCGCAACAGGAGGGCCTCACCGGCCCCGCCGCCGGCCCGGCGCAGGAAGAGGCGGGCATGGCGCACCCGCACATCGTTGGGCACACAGAGGCTGTGGGGGGGCACCAGCTCCGGCAGGTCCCGGATGCTGCGGTGGGACCAGGTGCCGCTGCGGGCGTCCACCACCAGCAGGCGGGCGCCGTCCCGCTCTGGGGCGGGGTGCTGGGCGATGAGCTCCTGGGGCAGGTCGAACCCGAACTCCGTGCGCTGCATGGGTGCCGGTCAGGCTTCGGAAAACTGCAGGCGGTGCAGGCGGGCGTACTCGCCGCCGGCGGCCAGCAGCTCATCGTGGGTTCCCACCTCGACGATGCGCCCCTGCTTCATGGCGCAGATGCGGGTGGCGCGCTGGACGGTGCTCAGGCGGTGGGCGATGACCAGGGTGGTGCGGTTCTCCATGAGCGCCTCCAGGGCGCCCTGCACCGCACGCTCGCTCTCCGTGTCCAGGGCGCTGGTGGCCTCGTCCAGGATGAGGATGGGCGGGTCCTGGAGGAGGGCCCGGGCGATGGCCAGGCGCTGGCGCTGGCCGCCGCTGAGGCTGGCCCCGGTCTCTGCCAGGGGGGTGTCGTAGCCCTTGGGCAGGGCGGTGATGAAGGCATGGGCGTGGGCTTTCTTCGCGGCCTCGATGACCATCTCCCGGCTGGCAGCCAGGCCGTAGGCGATGTTGTCGTGCACCGTGTCCATGAAGAGCAGGGTCTCCTGGGTGACGATGCCGATGGTCTTGCGCAGGGCGCCCAGGTCGAAGTCCCGCAGGTCCGTACCGTCAATGGTGATGCGGCCCCCGGTGGGGTCGTAGAAGCGCGGGACCAGGTTCACCAGGGTGGTCTTGCCACCGCCGCTGCCACCCACCAGAGCGACGGTCTCACCGGAGCGCACCTCCAGGTCGACGCTGCGGAGCACCGGGTGCTTGGCGTCGTAGGCAAACGAAACGTCCTCGAAGCGCAGGCTGGCCGGGCGGGCCGGCACGGGCTGCGGGTTGGGGCTCACGGCCAGCTCGGACTGGCGGTCCAGCATG
>CAITBU010000482.1 GCA_903890595.1 uncultured Holophagaceae bacterium
CTGCCGGACTCGAGCTTGCCGAGGATGGCGGGGTCCAGGATCCAGGTGGGGGTCTTGAGGATGGCGCCGCTGAGGTACTTCACCGCCTCGGCCTGCCGGGCTGCGGAGACAGGGGCAAAGCGGGCGCCGGCCTGGCCGCCGTGCTTGTTCTCGGCGTCGTAGCCGCCCACCAGCATGGCCACATGGCCCAGTTCCCGACGCCACTGGCCCCAGATTGCATCATAGAGGTGGCTCAGTTCCCGGAGGTCCTGCCCCTCGTGGAGGGTGGCCTTGGGCAGCAGAACGAGGACGCGCTGGAGGTTCTTGGTGCCGAGGGTGGTGGCCTTCACCGGGTCTGCGTCGCCCACGGCTTCGGTCTGCTCGCCGGGGTCGATGCCCGCGGCACCGGCGGTGGAGAAGCGCAGCCAGGGCTCCTTCTCCTGGACCTTCAGCCAGCTGTTGAGGGTGGCCTTCTCGGCATCCGGGGTCTTGGCCCCGGGGATGGGTGTGTAGCCCCACTTCACGGCGAAGACATCGTAGGGGCCGATCTTGGGCAGCAGGTCAGCCGGCTCGAAGGAGTCTTCCGGCTGGGCCACATAGTTGAAGCGGCAGTAGTCCATCAGGGTGGAGACATGGCCCATCTTCTTGACCCAGGACTTGTCCCGGATCTTCTCAAAGGGGTACTGGGAGCTGGACTTGAAGTTGTGGGGGAAGCCCAGGGAGTGGCCCACCTCGTGGGTCACCACGAAGGCCAGCAGGTCGCCCATGAGGTCATCGGGGAGGGGCAGGGTCTGGGCCCGCTTGTCGAGGGGGGCCACCTGGGTGAAGTACCAGTCCCGCTGCAGCTGCAGGATGTTGTGGTACAGGACGATGTCGGCTTCCAGGATCTCCCCGGTGCGGGGGTCGCTGATGTGCGGGCCATAGGCATTGGCCGTGGTGGAGGGGACCCACCGGATGACGGAGTAGCGGGCGTCCCCGGCATCGAAGTCCGGATCTTCCTCGGGGCTGGGTGCGGGCTTGGCGACGATGGCCCCCTTGAAGCCAGCCGCCTCGAAAGCCACCTGCCAGGCTTCCACGCCCTTCTTGATGAAGGGCACCCACACCGCTGGGGTGGCCCGGTCGATGTAGAAGGTGATGGGCTTCACGGGCTCACTTAGGGCCGCAGCGGGGTCCTTCTTCTCGAGCCGCCAGCGGGTGATGTAGGTGCGCCGGCTGGCCTCGTGGTCAGGCCGCCCATAGTCGGTGTTGCGCACGCTGAAGAAGCCCAGGCGCTCGTCGAAGACCCGGGCCAGCATGGGCTTCTCAGGCAGCTGGACGAAGGAGTAAAACATTGTCACGGAGCCGCTGGTGCCGGGCCGCAGCCCGGCGGTGGCGCCGGCCGGACCCTGGCCCATGCTGGGGCCGCCGGGGCTGAACGGGGTGCTGTAGGTCTGGACGGCTTCCACGTTGAGGTTGGTCGGGAAGGCCTTGACCTTGTCCAGGTAGCTCCGGGAGGCATCAAAGGACTGCGCCCCCAGCAGCTGCCGGGCGCTGAACTCGGGGATCTCAGAGGTGAACAGGCGGCCCACATCGATGACTGGCGCTCCGTCCTTGGCGAAGGCCTCCACCGGGAAGCTCATGAGGATGGTGTCGCGGGTGGAGGCCGCCACGGCCAGAGCCACGGGCAGGGTGGGATCAGCCACCACGCTGTGGGAGACCTGCTGCAGCAGCACCCGGTTCTCCTTCACCACCCAGCGAACCACCGTGGAGTCCAGCACCCGGCCGGCGTGGTCGATGTTGGTCGGGGTCTGGTTGGCGGACACCACCAGGAGCAGCTCCTGCCCCAGGCGCACCTTGGGTACCTCGAAGTAGGTCTTGCCCTTCACCTGATGGACCTTGATGAAGCCATCCTGGGTCTTGGCTTCCGCCGTCACGACCTTGTCGTAGGGCTTGGGCTCGGCGGCGTCCGGGGCGGCAGCGGGGGCTCCTCCTCCAGCTCGGGCCGCCTGGCCGGGAGCACCTGCCGGGGGCGTTGGTTGCTGCGGAGTGCGCTGGGCAGAGAGGAGGCTGGCGGCAAGGGCCAGGGTCAGGCTGGTGAGGCGGCTTGGGTTCACGGAGGGCTCCAGGTGGGTTCCAGACCCCCATGAAACCACAGTTGCATCGCATGATGATGCTCGATTTTCAGGCGTCCACGGGGAAGGAGCGGGGACCTCCTGCAAGCGGCGGTTCGGCCATGGGAGCATGGGGGGCGAAGGAAGGAAGCCCATGTCCAAGGCGCCGAGCACCCAGGCTACCCGCTTGCTGAGGCAGGCGGGCCTCTCCTACACCGAGCACCTCTACCGCTACGAGGAGCACGGCGGAACGGCTGTGAGTGCGCAGGCTTTGGGGGTGGATGAGCACTGTGTGGTGAAGACCCTGGTCATGGAAGATGACCGTGGGGTACCACTGATCATCCTGATGCACGGCGACCAGGAGGTGAGCACCCGGGAGCTGGCCCGGCAGATTGGGGTCCGCTCGGTGCGTCCCTGCGACCCTGCCACGGCCCATCGGCACAGCGGCTACCTGGTGGGCGGGACCAGTCCCTTCGGCACGAAAAAAACCATGCCCACCTACGCCGAGGCCACGATCTTCGAC
>CAITBU010000483.1 GCA_903890595.1 uncultured Holophagaceae bacterium
CCCCGTCAGTGCGCAGAGGCCTCGGACATCCAGCACCCGGATGACGGGAAGGTTCTCCCGGAGGCTGCCCTGGATCAGCCCCTCGCCGGGGACCACCCCGCCCGGAAAATCCGTGCGTCGGATCAAGCCGGTCCGCAGTCCGATGGTTTCCCCAAGTCCCGTGGAGGTCAGGTTGCCGCCGACGGAAACGAAAACCCCGGGCTGCGGGTCCTGGAAGAGAAGGGCTCGCCGGGCCGCCAGATTCCGCTTGAGATCACCCTCACGGAGGATGGGGACGCCTGACCGGGCCAGGGCCCGCTCCAGCTCCGGTCCGCCCATGTTGCGGCCGAGATCATCATCCCCCCCGGGCGACACCGCGACCAGGCCTCGACGCAGGATGCCGCGTTGCGCCAGGACGCTGATCATGTCCGCCAGGGTGAAGTCTGGGTGATTGGCTCCGTGGGTGGAGGACCCCAGCGAGACGATGCAGGTGGTCTCGGCGCCCAGGGCCTCGGCGGCAACGAGGGTGGCGATGGCGAAGCCAGGGAAAGACCCCGACGTATCCACGGCCACCCGGCCGCCCACCTGAAGCCCAGCACTCCGCAGGAGGCGACTCATCATCGCAGCCGCGTCTGGCTGTAGCCCCGTGCGCTTGGCCGCAAGGCTGCCCAGGGTGGTCGTCAGAGGGGAAAAGGCCGGACCCACCAAGCCGGTGCGTCCCGGGTCGACCGCCGGGTCCAGGGGAAGGCCCCGGCGAGCGGCCTCCTCTTTGAGCACCCCCAGGGCCCGCGCCATCGTCTGAGCGGCCCGAAGATCCTTGGCCTGGGAGGCGGGGTCGCCGCCTCCCCAGAGGCCCAGAGCGCCATACCAGAGGACAAGGACCCCCAGCAGGACCGCCAGCACGACAGGATCCCCTCTGCGCTTCACCGCAGGGCCGCCCAGATCATGCGGATCATCAGCACGGCGGCGGTCAGAGCGCCCACGGTGCGGAGGGGCCCCTGGCGATCTGCGTCAGACGCGAGAATCCCCGGAATCAGCCAGCCCACCGCCAGCAGCACAGGGGCCTGTGGCGCCATGGCCGGGAGGAAGGTTTCGGTGAGCACCCGCGCCAGGAAGCCTGCCAACACAAAGCAGGCGTAGCGCCGTCGTCCGAACAGCACGGTGAAGCGTCCCAGGAGCCGTACGAGCCCCAGGGCCAGTCCCGCATCCAGCAGGGTGGCGGCCACCCGGGGCAGGGAATCCGCGTGGAGGGCCACATAGCCCGGCACCAGGATGCCACCGGGGGAAATCGCCAGCAGCTCCGTCATGAGCAGGCTGATGACCGCCCCGATAACGAGAATATAGTGCTCGATCATGCGCCCCTACCTGCATCCAGCTCGTTCAGGGCCGGTGCCAGTGCTGCCAGGGCAGGCCCGTGCCCCTTCCAGTTGCCCCCTGCAAAGATGACAGTACCGGCGGGTTCCAGCGCCAGATCTTCCATGCGGGCCAGGCTCCGAATTCGCGGTCGCCCCCCCCGGTCCTGCCCCGGGAAGGTGCGCTCCAGGAGCGCATGCACCTTGGGCGTGAAGCGACCTGCCACCAGCAGGGATTCGAAGCGGTCCCCCTGGGTCGCGATCCAAGAGGCGAAGGCCCAGGCCCGGTCGGCGCGGTCGCCCCGATCAGCGAACAGGAGGATGCGTGGCCCCCGTCCCTGGACCTGGGCCTCCGCACGCTGGAAAAGCAGGGCGGTGGACACGGGATCATTGGCCGCCAGTGCATCCACGATGAGGATCTCCCCATCACGCCGCCGCAGGCTCCGGATGGCGAAGGCGCCGCGGTCCGCCTGGAAGGCACCCATGGCCGCCACGGCAGCCTCCGGTGCGATGCCCACCTGCAGGGCGATGGCCAGGGCCACACCGGCATTCTCGGGCATGCGGGCAGCCGTGCCTTCCACCGGTTGGGCAAGGACGGCCTTGGCCCCCCGGACCTCAGCCACTGCGGCCAGCGCGGGAAAAATCGACGGATCGCCTGTCACCACCAAGCCTCCCACTGGGATGCCATCGGCGAAGGTTGCCAGGGCCTCTGCGGGGGTCCCCTGCTCTGCCGTATGGTCGGGCCGGGCGTTGGTGATCACCAGGATGGAAGGGCGGAGAAAGGCCGTGGAGGCCGCCTGGGCCTCGGGAGAGACCGCCATGCACTCCACCACGAGGACTTCGGCGCGCTGGAGTGCGGCCCGGAGGAGGGTATTGCGCTGTTCCCGTACATTGGGAGCACCGAACCGCCAGAGGCGTTGCTCTGCGCCGTCAGGGAGAATGAGGCAAGCCTCGGTGCCCGTGGACTTCGCCAGGGTGCGGAACCCAGCACCCCGGAAGACCGCGGCCAGCAGGCGGGTCGTCTCGGTCTTGCCCCGGGTTCCGTTTACGTGCACCACGAAGCGAAGGCGGCGGCGGGCCCAGGTGAGCAGTGCGGCTTCCGCCAGGAGAAAGGCAGCATAAAAGAGCACCGCCCCGATGGCGGCCAGGCCGAGTGGCTGCAGGCCCGGCGGCGGTTGCAGGCCCAGGGTGCTCAAAGGAAGGGTTCCAACCTTTTGGTGGCCAGCTCGTCGTAGGTCGGCACACCGCCCAGGACGATGGCTCGTTCCGGAGCAGTCATCGCGTGGGCCGCAAAGATGGCCTGGAGGCCGCCCACGTGGCGGGCCACCCGCAGATGGAGGGGCCAGCCCTTCTCGTCGTAAGGCACAAAGAGCCGGCCCAGTTTTTGGCCGCGCACATACTGGGAGTCCTTCCCAGTGAGGATCAGCGCCTCGTCCGTTCGCCCCCGCAGGCGCCCCTGGGTGGCATTGGGGCTCTCCATCAGGAGGGCGAGCGTGGCGGTGCTATCCCCCAGTTCCCGGTGGGACAGGCCGCGGAGCGAGGCGGGGGAAGGCTCCAGTCCCATGACCACGCCCTCGATCTCCAGGTTGAGAATGGCACCCGAGGCCGTGGGCATGGCTCGTTCGTGGGCCACGATGGCGTTGATGACGGGGTATTCGGGGGCCGCCTCATGGAGGTCGATGGTGATATCGATGCTGTCCTTCCGAATGAGGCTCGTGATGGCGTAGGCGATCATCTCGGTAAAGTTCCCATCGGCGCGCCCGGGATAGGCCCGGTTCAGGTTTCGGGTCTCCGAACCTGACAGCTGCTGGCCCGAGGAGGCGTGGACGTAGATATCGGGATCGGGCCACTGATTCATGGGGCTCGTGGCCCTCGAACCATGCCGGAAGACCCGCTTGCCCGAGGCCGCCTGGAGGGTGAACTCGCGGGGTACCCCTTCCATGGGGTCGGTGTAGGTCAGTGCTGAGGCGTTGGCGTGGGGGATGATGTAGAGGCGGCCCTGGGCAGGCACCGCATTCTCCAGCATGAGGATGGCGGCCATGTAGCCCGCAGGCTCGTTGGCATGGGTCCCGCCGAGAATGAGGGCCGAGCCGCCCGGCTTCCCGGAATCCAGGATGTAGACATCGGTGTCGCCCGCAGTGCCTTTGATGCCCTCGAACCACTCGGAGAGGTGGGCGATCCGAGTCACGCCTGGGCCCTTCCGGAGCGCTTCGGGCCTGCGCATGGCGAGGTAGCCCGGAGTGACATAAAGACAGACGATGACCACGATCGCCAGCAACACAAGGTTTAGGTTCCGGTTGGACAGATGCTGGCGGTTCAGTTCCATGTTGGGTTCCTGCTTCCGTTCCTAGGCGATCTTGAGGGCTCTGAGGACGAGGGGAATGAGCACCAGGGCCGCCTGGAGCTTGAACTTGATGCTCTTTTCACTAAGCAGTTCGGCCAGGACCACAAGGGCGGCAAGGATGACGAGAAGCTGGTAGACGAGGGACACGGGACTCAGACTCCCAGCAGCTTCGCCAGAGGATTGGCGAAGACGAGCATGAGGACGCCCACCAGGATGGTGAGGATCACAGGGATCAGACAGTGCCTGGTGATTCGTCCATAGCGGGGCTCACAGATGATCTGGGCGGTGACCACGGGAGTCAGTGCCACGGGGGGCATGTAGCTGCCCATGGCGGCGATGAGAGAAAGTGCCGCAATGACGATGATGGGATTCTGCCCCAGCAGCGCCAGGGCGAAGGGTACGCCGAGTACCGAAGCCCCGCCGTAGACCGAGATGCCGCCAAAGATGGGCAGGATCACGGCGATTCCGGCGATGAGGAGGGAATGCGGCAGGGAGAGGGCCCCGATGACGATGGCACCCCTCAGTCCGGTGTAGGTCATGACCTCGATGAGGACTCCCACGCCAAACAGGATGCCCACGACCGGCAGGATCTGGTTCACGGCCGCCCGGACCTCCGTGATGGCTTGGAACTTCTTGCCGGCGAAGAGGCCCAGGGTGCTGCCGATGAGGAAGGTCAGTGGGAGTCTGGGATCAGGGAACCAGCGTGGGAAGGCCTTGGGCCCGATCATGAACACCAGGACCACCAGCAGCGGCAGGTAGAGCAGAAAGCCGCCAACCTCCTGGGAGCTGCGATTGGCTTCGATGATTTCCTTCAGGCTGTCCTTCTTGACGTGGCGGTAGCCGATGATGAGGGTGGTGAGGATGGCGAGCGGCACGGTCACCAGAGCCAGAACGAGGCCGAACCCGATGTAGGGCAGGTCAATGCCCCCCCCGATGATCATCACGGGGATGTTCACCGGTGGCGCGATCATCCCGAAGTCTGCGGCCATGGCGATGACGGCTCCAGCCACCGTCTTGGGCATGCCCATCTGGGTGAGCACGGGATAGACCAGTACGCCCGCTCCCAGCACCGAGGCCGCACAGGAGCCGGTGATGGCGCCGGGAAACATGACGATGAGCGTGAGGGCCACCAGGAGCAGCACCGGCGAGTGTCCAAAGAGCAGGATGATCCGCCGGGTCAGTTCCCCCAGCAGCCCATTGGCCTGGATCACTTTCATGAAGACCATGGCCGACAGGAGTACCAGGCAGACATCCAGGTAGCCAAACATGCCTTCCACCAGCTTGGCCAGGGGCAGTCCCTTCCCGGCAGCGATGGAAAGGGTGGCGGCGGTGATGACCAGACTCAGTGAGACGGGCAGCTTGGCGGCGAGCACCAGCGCAACAAAGCAGGCAACCAGCAGCACCAGCAGAAAAAGATCAGTGGGCATGAACACACCTCGGCGCGGGGCGCGGATCCAAGGTGAGCCTGGCTCTTATCACTTGAAGGCCTTCAGAAGGGGAGCGCCGGCATTGGCGATCTTGTCCACAGAATCCAGAGGGATCTTGCCCTTCGCGCAGAGCTGGTTGAAGAGGCCGTCCTTGTTGCCAGTGGCCACGACGATGACATAGTCACAGAGGGGTACGGCCCCCGTAATAAACTTGTCGGACATCTGCCCGCGACGACCTTCGCCACCCACGTGCAGGCCGATGATCTTGAGGCCCAGCTTCCGGGCTTCTGCGACCAGGCCCTTGGCCCGCTCGATATCGACTTCAGCAGAAATCCCAGCGGCTCCCAGCCCCTTGGAGCTCCCGCCAATCACCAGCACGAGTGACTTGGACCCCGATGCCGCCAAGGCCCCGGCTTTGGCCTGGGGATCGGCCTTGAAGACCACCTTCCCCCGGTTGAGGAGCACCTTCACCATCTCGATGTCGGCGCTTTGCCCCACACCAGTGACCAGGGTGGGCTGGGTGGCGATGGGGGCCTTCAGGTTGAAGCCTTGGGCCTTGACTGTGCCTGGGCCCAGGAGGAGCAGCGTGCAAATAAGCGGAGCGGCTTGACGCATGATGTGGCCTTTCAAAGTGTGTGCACTGACAAGTTCAAAAGGCTATGGCCTGACCATCCCGGCGCGGGTCGGCGCCGCCGATCAGCTGCTGGGTCTTGGCATCGTACAGGACGGCCTGGACGCCACCGAAGTAGGGGTCCCAATCGCCCCGGAGGGTGAGCTTGTGCCCGAGGGTCCCCAGGGCTTTCTGGGTAGCGGCAGGCAGCCTTGTCTCCAGGGAGAGATTCCCCGTGTGCGGCTGGGCCAGCCGGGGGGCGGCAATGGCTTCCTGCAGTGGCATGCCGAAGTCCAGGATGTTGGAGATGACCTGGGCCACCGTGGTGAAGATCCGCGTGGCCCCGGGCGAACCGATGGTCATGAAGGACTTGCCCTTGGGATCCAGGAGCAGCGAGGGGCTGATGGAGGACAAGGGCCGCTTGCCCGGCTCGATGGAATTGACCGAGCCCGGCTTGGGCACGAAGTCGGACATATGGTCGTTCAGCAGGATGCCAGTGCCGGGAACCAGCACCCCTGAGCCGAAGAGCAGGCCGATGGACTTGGTGATGGACACCATGTTTCCTTCTTTATCCATGACCGACAGGTGCGTGGTGGAACCGGACTCGTACTGGGCGGGGTTCCCCGGCAAGGGTGCGGTCATGGACTCCTTGGGTGAGATCCGGGCGGCCAGCTCCCGGGCGTAGGCCTTGGAGACGAGTCCCGACAGTGGCACTGTGGCGAAATCGGTGTCGGCCATGTACTTCGCCCGATCGGCGAAGACCAGCTTCATCGCCTCGGACCAGCGGTGCGCAGTCGCCGGGCTGTTCCGCCCCAGCGCCTTCAGGTCGTAGGTTTCCATCACGTTGAGGAGCTCGATCAGGTGTGTGCCTCCCGACGAGGCGGGTGGCACAGACAGGATGGTGTAGCCGCGATAGGTACCCCGGACCGGCTTGCGTACCTTGATGGCATAGCTGGCGAGATCCTGGACCGTGAGGATGCCACCCTGTTTCTTGACCTCTGCGGCGATCTTCACGGCGATCTCACCCTTGTAGAATCCTTCCGCACCCTTGCTGGCAATGATCGCCAGGGTCCGTGCAAGATCCGGGTTCTTGATCTTTTCGCCAATTTCGTAGGGCAGACCCTCCTGCAAGAAAAGCTCTGCACAGGCGGGGAAGGCGTTGATCTTCTCCAGGCTGTCTTTGATGTTCTTGTCCAGGTTCGCGGTGACGCTGATGCCCTGTGTTGCCATGTGGATCGCGGGCTGCAGGATTTGGGCCCGCGTCAGCCGCTTTGAACCAAAGGCGTCCAGAGCGTGCAGAAGGCCCGCCACATCGCCTGGGACACCCACCGACAAGCCCCCGTCGGTACCGGCGTGATTGAGGATGCGCCCTCTCTCGTCCAGCTTGAACATGTCGGGCTTGGAAGCAGTTGGGGCAACCTCCCGGAAGTCGATGACGACAGCTTCCTTCATGGTGGCAAGGCGCAGGATCATGAAGCCCCCGCCGCCGATGCCGTTCGTGTCCGGCTCCAGCACGCCCATGGCGAAGGCTGCAGCGATGGCCGCGTCGACGGCATTGCCGCCCTTTTTCAGGATATCGATACCCACCTGCGACGCCTCAGGCTTGGCCGTGGCGACCACGCCGTTCGGCCCCTGCGCACCACGGCCCGCCGCATTGAAGGGTTCCTGCGCGGTTATGCCAGATGCGGCCAGAATCAGGACCGCGATGGCGACCAGGCGTTTCATGGGCGAACTCCGGAATCAGAAAAATTCATATAAACCAAGCAGAGACCAGTTCTCGGTCCTGAGTCATCCCGCTCATGGCGAGGTGGGCCAGAAAGTCGAGGCGAGTATCCGTAGGTCCTTACTCACTGCTAGGCAGGCGCTTTGCGGCCCACAACACAGCGCGGTGGAGCTGTTTCCAGAGGGCTTGGGTTTTTTCTGGATGCGGTGAAAAGACGATCACCCGTCCTTTTTGATAGGCACCGGAAGCCACAGCCGTGGTGCCGATCATGACTCCGCTGGGAGCCCCCTTCTTGGCTATCTCGGTGGCAAAGGTCGCCAGAGGTGTGAAGTCCGGCACTTCGGGATCCCCTGCGGGTGCCAGGAGCGGACCCTGAAAATACTCGATGGACTGGGTGGAGGCCTTCGTATCCAGCAGCTTCCGGCCCTCAGCACTCAGGGCGATTTCCACGGCACCGGTACCCCGGGCCCAATGCTGGCGGTCGACGACCTTGGCATCCAGGATGTGCAGGGACCAGTCGTATTCGCAGGTGGCGAGGTAGGCTCCGGCACAGATGCCCACATAGCCGCCACCCCCAGCGATAAATGCCCGCTCCGCATGGCGTCCCTTCTCTCCCAGCGCCCGTCCCTGGCCGCCACCGCTGCCACCGGAATGCAGGAGCACGTCTGCCCCCTTGAGGGCCCCGTTGCTGATCGCTTCCGCGGTCACAGGCTTCACTTCGAGATCCGGGAAACTGGCCAATGCCAGCTTGACCTTATCGATGCTGCTGCTGGTTCCGGCATCGGAATACAGGGCGATCACGATGCGGCCCGAAGGAGTCACTGGCGGCACAACCTGAGCCAAGCAGAGCGTGGACAGGGGCAGCGCGAGGCATGCCAACAGCTTCATGGAATTCCCCTTCCTGACGGAGCAGTGGGACGACAGACCTACCAGATCGACCAGCGGTACTGGGCGCTCAGGGCGATCCAGCTGGGATTCACGGGGTTCAGGCCATTCACAACCCGATGCCCAGTGATCGGCGTATAGGTGCCCAAACGGAAATCACTCCTCCACTCGGAGAAGCTGTAGTCCAGCACCACACCCCATTCCTTGTTGATCCGATATTCCACCCCCAAGCGCCCCCCGAACTTGCCTTTGCCCTCGGGATAGGGCCCAGCCGGCACCTGGAAGGGCTGAGAGGGCGTGTCGTAGTTTGGAACGACGCCGCCCTTGTCGATTTTGCCGTCGTAGGCGGTGATGCTGACCCCCAGGAAGGGTGTCAGGCCCAAGACCGGGGTCTTGAAGCGCACATCTCCCCCCACCCGCCAGCCATATAGGGATTGCTTGAGCCCCTGGTACTTGGTTATGGGAGAGCCGTTGGCCACCAGATAAGTGGCATAGAGACCCAGTCCGGCCCAGTCATCGGGCCCCTTGAAGTCATGCCCCACCTCGAAGGC
>CAITBU010000484.1 GCA_903890595.1 uncultured Holophagaceae bacterium
CATGCGCTGGCGCTCGTCAGGGTCGGTGCGCACCACCTCGCCTCGACCCAGGTAAGTGTTTGGCAGCAGCTGGTCCTGGCCCACCAGCAGGTCCTTGACCCGCAGGCCCTGGCGATGAGAGAACCGACCCGCCACCCGCACATGACCCCCCACCTCGACCACGCCCTCCGTGCGCTCAACCTGGCCCAAGGCCCGCAGGGTGTCGTTCGGGAAGAGCCGTACGCCCCGGAGAGCTGCTTCAGTGTTGGCCACATTCTGCATATTGATGACGCCGGTGGGGTCCACCCGCTGCAGGGTGATGAGGCTGGTGTAGGCCGAAGGCTGCAGTCCGCCCATAAAGCGCACGGCATGCCAAGCACTCTCCTCGGGCCTCAGCTCCAGCTGAATGGCGGCCCCACCCTCGCCTTCCTTGGTGGGGGCAGCCACCCGCAGGAAGGCGCCCTCCATCAGCACGCGGGTTCCCACCACCGGCACAAAGACCACATCGCCATTCTGCAGGCTGAAGTTGATGTTGCCCACGCCCTCGGCCCGCAGGGGGTAGAGGTCCAGGCTGTGGATAACCCGCCCGCCCCGCACCACCCGGATGTCACGGAAGCTACCGGCCGATGTGGGACCACCGGCCAGGCCCAGCACATTCACCAGGGAACTCAGGCTGGGCACCAGGTAGCCCCCGCCGCGGTAGACCTCGCCCATGACAAAGACACGTACTTCACGTAGTTTCAGCACCTGCAGGTCCACCGTGGTGCGGGAGAACTGCTGCCCCACCAGGCCCTGCACCGCTCGCTTGGCAGCCCCCACGGTGAGCCCGGCCACCTTCACCGCCCCCACCTTGGGGATCAGGATCTCGCCCCGTCCATCCACCTGGGCCGGCACCTCGAAGGTGGCGCTGCCAAAGACGTTCACACCCAGCTGATCCCCGGTGCCCAGCACATAGTCCTCGGCGATGCCACCCTCGGTGGTCGCCGAAGGGTTGGCTTGTCGGGTATCGAACAGATCCGCCGCAAAGCGCCGGGGGCCCTTGTCCTTGGCCTTCAGGGCCCTGACCTCGGCCTCCAGCTTTTCGTTCTCACGGATCTGCAGGTCTTCCTTGGAGAGGCCGCTGCCATCCTTACTCTCAGAGGCCGCAGTGCCCTTGGAGGCATCCACATCCTTCGGCTTGATGGCACCCTTGTTGGGAACCGTATCCGTCGGCGCCACCGTCGGTGCCTGGGGCATCACCACCCCTTGCTTCAGAGCCTGCAAGTCCAGCTCCGCCGGAGCCTGGGCCAGCACCGGCAGGCAGACGAAGAGCAAAGCCAAAGCCATCTTTAACCGCATTGTCGTTTCCTTATGCAAGGGTCGCCTGAACATAAAGTTAACGCTAACACGGTCAGGGGCTGAGATTGGTGCCCGAAGGCTCGTTAAACAAGGGGTGCGCCGCAGGGCGAACCACGGTGGGTTCCAGGGGGTGCAGGATGGCCCGATCCACAAACACCACCAGCATCAATGCCACCAGTGTCACAAGGCCCACCGCCGAAGCCGCGTGGGCCCCAGCCCATTCCATATCCCGCACCATGGGGAGCCCCGCCACGGCCAGCAGCACCAAGGTCACCAACCAGTTCCGCCCCTTGATGTGATCCTGCAACCAGTGGTGCATGTGGTTGCGGTCCGCTTGCCCCAGGGGCCGGCGGGTGTAGGCCCGAATGAGCACCACCATGGTCACGTCTAGCACTGGATAGGCCATCAGCCAAAAGGCCAAGCCCCGGTGATAGGGCAGTGCGCGCTCCAGAACCAGGATCGAGAAAAGGCCGCCGAGGGCCAGGGATCCTGTGTCCCCCAGGAAGTGCCGGGCCCGGGGATAGTTCAGCAGCAGCAAAGCCACCAATGCCCCCCAAAGCGGCGTTACGCCAGGGCCCAGAAGGGACCAGGGTCCCACACTGAGGGCCCCCAGCAGCATGCAGGAGAACCCCAAGCAGAGGCCGTTCAGCCCATCGATGAGGTTGAAGGCCTGAGGGATGGCCCAGTACCACATCATGAGCACCGGGAAGTAGAAGGCGGCGCTCTCAGGAACGTTCAGGCCGAAGAGGGTCAGCTCCCGGCCGTTGTGTAAAATCTCGAAGGTGTGCACTGAGGCCAGCGGCAGCGCGAGGAGGAACCCCACCACAGCCTTCCAGCGGGCCCGCAGGTTATAGCGGTCATCCAGAATCCCCATAACCGCCAGCAGGAGCACCACGCACCACTCCAGCACCGTGAGGTTCAGGCGCAGCCAGCCGAGGCTCTTCGCCGCCAGCAAGACCAGCAGCAGGGCCAAACCCCCCACCCGTGGCACCGGATGCCCATGCCGCTTGCGCTGACTGGGCAGGTCCATCCACCCACGGGGCCCCAAATAGGCACCCAAGCCTAGAACCAAGGCCAAGGTGGCCAGGGCACACAGGGCAAAAATCACAGCACTGGAGGGCATGAATGTACCTGAAATAGCTGGAAGGATCGGGAGCTCAAAGGGTAGAGACTCTGCGTGCGGACGGAAGGTTTATTCATGTGCCTAAAGGATAACCCGATTCCCCCAAAAACCCGCTGGACGAATCTTGAGCCCCGAGTCTCAACCCGGGATTATTTCCCAGGAATGGAGACCGAGACTACCGACTTCTGGAGGTCTTGTCCC
>CAITBU010000485.1 GCA_903890595.1 uncultured Holophagaceae bacterium
CTGCGGCGCTGCATCGTGGCGCGGGGCTGCAAGATCCCCACCGGCTTCGTGGTGGGGGAGGACCCGGAAGAGGATGCCCGCCGCTTCCACCGTTCAGAAGGCGGCGTCACCCTCATCTCCCAGCGCATGCTGAGTCAGCTGGAGTCCTAGATTTTGAAGGTTCTTTTCGTTGCCTCCGAGCTGTTCCCCTACGTCAAGACCGGTGGTCTGGGCGATGTGATGGCGGCCCTTCCCCGGGCCCTGCGTGCCCTGGGTGTCGATGTTCGCCTGCTGGTCCCCGCCTACCCCGCCATTCGGTCGGCCGTGGTGGGAGAGGAAGTGGCTGCGGTGCTCCCGGACCTCATGGGCGGCGGCCCCGCCCGGCTCATTCGGGCCGACGCCCCGGGCCTGCCCCTCTACCTGCTGGACCAACCCGGCTTCTTCGACCGGCCCGGCGGACCCTACGGCCAGCCGGAGGACCTGCCCCACCGCTTCGCCGCCCTCTCCTGGGCGGCCGCGCACCTGGGGCGCTCCGGCGACCTCGCCGGCTGGCAGCCCGATGTGATCCACGGCCATGACTGGCACGCGGGCCTCATGCCGGCCTACGTGGCCTATGGGTCCAGTCCCCGCCCCGCCACGGTGATGACCATCCACAACATCGCCTACCAGGGCCGCTTCCCCGCCGCCCTCCTGCCGGACCTGGGGCTGCCACCGCGAGCCTTCACACCAGAGGGCGTCGAGTTCCACAAGGACATCTGCTACCTCAAGGCCGGCCTCCGCCTCGCGGATCGCATCACCACCGTGAGCCCCACCTACGCCGGCGAGATCCAGCACTTCGGCGGGCACGGCCTGGAGGGCCTGCTGGCCCACCGCGCGGCCGAGCTGACGGGCATCATCAACGGCGTCGACGGGGGGGTGTGGAATCCCGCCCGGGACCCCCACCTGCACAGCCGCTTCGACAGCCGCCACCCGGGCCGCCGCCGCCCCAACCGCCCTGACTTCCAGCAGCGCCTGGGACTGGCGGAAGATCCCGACGCCCCCCTGTTCACAGCCGTGAGCCGCCTGGATCCCCTGAAGGGCCTGGACCTGGTGCTGGAGAACGTGGACCACCTGGTGGCCTGCGGTGCTCAGCTGGCGGTCATCGGCACCGGCGACCCCCATGCAGAAGGTGCGTTTGCGCAGGCCGCCAAGCGTCACCCCGGCCGCGTGGCCGTCTTCCTCGGCTATGACGAGGCCCTGGCCCACCGTGCCTTTGCGGCCTCGGATGTGGTGCTGGTGCCCTCCCGCCAGGAGCCCTGCGGGCTTACTCAGCTCTATGCCCAGGCCTACGGGGCCCTGCCCCTGGTGCGCCGCACCGGCGGCCTGGCCGACACGGTGATCGGGGCAACCCCCACGACCCTCGCCGACGGCACTGCCACGGGCTTCGTGTTCGACCGGGCCAACGGCTGGGCCCTGGGCGAGGCCATCAATCAGGCCCTGGCCCTCTTCCGTAAGCCCCGGGCCTGGCGCCGGGTACAGCGGCAGGGCATGGACACCAACTTCAGCTGGGAAGGCCCCGCCCGGGCCTACCTGGACCTCTACGCTTCCATCCCACCGAACAGGGGCTGACATGGACATTCGCACGCACTGGCAGGGCATTGCAGGCCATCCCATGGGGGGCTGGAGAACGGTAGCTGAGCCGACCCTGCCGGCCCTGGACCCCGAACGACGGCTGCTCTGGTGCGGCATCGGGGGCTCGCTGCTGCCTTCGGAGACCTTGGTCCGCGCCTTTGGCAATGACCGCTCCTTCCGCAACTGGGTGCCCCTGGCCTCCCCCGAGCCCGCACCGGACTTCCGCCTCCAGCCGGGCGATCAGCTGGTGCTGGCCTCCAAGAGCGGCAAGACCCTGGAGCTCTGGACCTGGGTCGCCCGCCTCCGCGCCCTGCCCGGCTTCGCCGAGCTCGCTCCGCCCCTCCTCATCACCCAGGACGACGCCAACCCCCTGGCCACCTGGGGCCGAGCCAATGGCTGCAGCATCCTGCCCATCCCCGTCGAAGTCGGTGGCCGCTTCTCCGCCTTCACGCCCATTGGCACCCTGCCCCTGGCCTGGATGGGGCGCGATGCCGCGGGCTTCCTCCAGGGCGGCCGGGACGTCATCGCCCAGGTGGAAGCGGGTGCCGGCCCCTGGCATGACCGCATCGCCACCACCGTGGACCTCCTGCTGGATGCCCACCGGGACGGCGTCACCGAGTGGGTGCTCATGCC
>CAITBU010000486.1 GCA_903890595.1 uncultured Holophagaceae bacterium
CGCCTGGAGCCCGTCCTGGCCCGCCTCCGCCGCCGCTTCCCCGACCAGGCCATCCTCCCGGGCTGGGCCGGGCGGGGTGACACGATGCTTGAAACAAGCCAATAAAAGCCATGTTCGCCCTCGGCATCTCCGACTTCAGCACCGGTGAAGGTGTGTACCAGGCGTCCCAGCTCCTGCGGGTGGCCCGGGGGCTGGGCTACCGGGACCTGGTGTGCTGGGACCGGGGCACGGCGGCCTATCCGAAGCTGCGGGAGACCCTGGCCTGGTTCCATCGCTCCCGGGAGCTGGAGGGTCTGCCGCCGGATCCGGCCTGGACGGGCTTCCGCCTGCACCTGGGCTGCCGCTTCAGCTGGCGGGGGCACGGCTATGGCGCCATCCCCAGTACCGATGCGGGCCACGGCGCCCTGAACCGCCTGCTGTCGGCCCAGGCCCACGGGGCGCGGCCGGAGCTGGCGGTGCCGGGCCTGGGGGCCGGCGAGCCGCCCCAGGGCTGCCTGCTGCTGGCGGAGGACCGGGCCGGGTTGGATGCGCTGCTGCGGGAGGGCTTCGCGGCGGCGCTCCTGGCCCACCCCCTGCGGGTGCAGGAGGCCCGGGCCGCCCTGGCCCAGGGGCTGACCGTGGTGGCGCCCCAGGTGCTCCGCTTCCGCACGCCCGAGGGCTTGGCGCTGCACCGCCTCAAGCGGGCCATCGCCGAGCAGTCCACCCTGGTGCGCACCGAGAGCCTGTGGGCCCCTGCCGAGGCCGCCGTGCCCCGGGCCGAGTGGGAGGCGCGCTTCCCCGCCGCCGAGCCCGCCGTGGCCCGGAGCACCGCCGCCCTGCTGGCACGCCTGGGGGACTGGGCCATCCCCTGGGGGGACTGGGTGGTGGCCCGCCCCCTGGGGCTCGAGGCCGCCGACCTGGACGCCCTGCTGCGGGAGCGGGCCCAGGCGGGCCTGGTGACCCGCTTCCTGCGGCCAAGCGGGGAGCACCTGGCCCGCCTGGAGCAGGAGCTGGACCTCATCTCCCGCAAGGGCTTCGCCCGCTACTTCCTGCTGGTGCAGGACATCGTCCAGGCCCTGAAGCACGAGGGCATCCCCAGCCGCATCTGCGGGCGGGGCAGTGGGGCGGCCTCCCTGGTGGGCTACGCGCTGGACCTCAGCAACGTGGACCCCGTGGACACGAACCTGCTGTTCGAGCGCTTCCTCACCATGGAGCGGAAGGACCCGCCGGACATGGACATCGACTTCCCCTGGGACGAGCGGGACCGGGTCATCCAGGCGGTCTTCGAGCGCTACGGCCGGGAGCGGGTGGCCATGGTGTCCAACCACACCTTCTTCAAGGCCAAGGGGGCCCTGCGGAGCGTGGCTCAGGCGCATGGGCGGCCCGCCAACGAGCTGAAGCAGCTGGCCCGGCTGGTGCGGGGCTGGGAAGGAGGCCTGGGCCGCGCCGGAGAGAACCCCGCCTGGGCGGTGCTCCTGCACCAGGCCGCGGCCCTGGAGGGCCACTTCCACCAGTTCTCCGTACACCCCGGCGGCACCCTGGTCACGCCGGGGCCCCTGTGGTCCCACGTGGCCTTCCAGCCCGCACCGGCCAAGGAGGGTGTGTCCATCACGGCCTGGGACAAGGACGGCGTGGAGAACTACGGCCTGGTGAAGATCGACCTGCTGGGCAACCGCAGCCTCGCCGTGCTGAGGGATGCCTACGCCGTGCTGGGCGACGCCGTGCCCCGGGATCCCGGCACCCACTCCCGGAAGGACCCCGCCACCCAGGCCCTGCTGGCCCGGGGCGACAGCATCGGCGTCTTCTACGTGGAGAGCCCCGCCACCCGTCAGCTGCAGCAGCGGGTGGGGAAGGGCGACTTCGAGACCCTGGTGATCCACTCCAGCCTCATCCGCCCCGCTGCGCACCGCTGGGTGGACCGCTACGTGCGGCGCTCCCGGGGCGAGGAGCCCTGGACGCCCAGCGATCCCGTTTTTGGACAGTTACTGTCAGAAAGCCACGGCGTGCTGGTCTACCAGGAGGATGTCCTGAAGGTGTGCGTGGCGCTGGCGGGGTGGACCCACCACGAGGCGGATCAGCTGCGCAAGCTGCTGGGCAAGCCCGGCTGCGAGGGGCGCCTGCCGGCCTTCGAGGCCCGCTTCCGCCGGGGCTGCGCGGACCGCGGCGTGCGTCCGGCCGTGGTGGAGGAGGCCTGGGACATGATCCGCACCTTCACGGGCTACTCCTTCTGCAAGCCGCACTCCGCCAGCTATGCCCAGGTGAGCTTCGAGAGCGCCTGGATCAAGGCCCACCATCCGGCGGCGTTCTTTGCGGCGGTGATCACCAACCAGGGCGGGTTCTACCCGGCCATCGCCTACCTGGGGGACGCCCGCCGCCACCGCCTAGTGGTGCGGGGCCCCGATGTGAACGCCTCCGCCTGGCCCTTCACCGCCGAGGGCGAGCAGGGCCTGCGGGTGGGCCTCATGCAGGTGCACAGCGCCCTGGAGAAGGAGGTCCGCGCCCTGCTGGAAGAGCGGGAGCGGCACGGCCCCTTCGCCAGCCTGGACGACCTGCTGGGCCGGGTGGCGCTATCGCTGCCTACTGCGGAGGCCCTCTGCGCCGCCGGGGCCTTTGACCGCTGGGCCCCGGACGGCGACCGCACCCGCCTGCTGTGGACCCGCCTGGGCGGCGTGCCACCGGGCGTGCGGCCGCG
>CAITBU010000487.1 GCA_903890595.1 uncultured Holophagaceae bacterium
CGCATCCTCTCGCGGGACTTCGTACCCATCCTGGTGGGGGACGAGTACCTGGGCCACCTCTGGCAGTACCACGACATCACGGAGCGGCGCCGGGCGGAGCTGCGCTTGGAGGAAGCCGCCGTGGAGCTGGCCGAAGCCCGGGACCGGGCCGTGGCTGCCTCGGGCCTCAAGAGCGAGTTCCTGGCCAACATGAGCCACGAGATCCGCACTCCCATGAACGGCATCATCGGGATGACCGGGCTGCTCCTGGATACGGCCTTGGGCGACGAGCAGCGGCAGTACGCTGAGACCGTCCGCTCCTGCGGCGAGGCCCTGCTGACCCTCATCAACGACATCCTGGACTTCTCCAAGATTGAAGCCGGGAAGCTGGTCTTCGAGACCCTCGACTTCGACCTGCTGTCCGTGGTGGAGGACGTGCAGGCGGTGCTGGGCTTCAAGGCCCGGGCCAAGGGGTTGGAGTTGGGCCTGTACATGGACCCAGCGACCCCGATCGCGGTGGTTGGCGATCCGACGCGACTCCGGCAGATCCTCACCAACTTGGTGGACAATGCCCTGAAGTTCACCCACCAGGGCTCGGTGGAGGTGCGCGTTCGCACTGAGTCCGAGGCCGGGGATACGGCCCTGGTGCGGGTGGAGGTGCGGGACACGGGTATCGGCATGCGCCCCGAGGTGGTTGAGCAGCTCTTCACATCCTTCTTCCAGGGCGACAACACCACCAGCCGCAAGTACGGTGGCACGGGCCTGGGGCTCACCATCAGCAAGCGCCTGGCAGAGCTCATGGGGGGCAGCATTGGGGTGCGCAGCGCACCGGGCGAGGGCAGTGCCTTCTGGTTCACCCTTCGGCTGGGGGTGCGCAGCCGCCCCAGCCCCCTGCCTTCGGCCCGGCCGCAGGTCTTCCTCTCGGGGCTCCCGCCCCTGGCCACCCGGCTGGCGCTGGCGCAGCTGCGGGCTTGGGGCTTGCACCCTGAGGCTCTGCCCGCGGGCGGCGATACTGCCGCCTGGCTGCCCCTGCATCCTGCCCCGGGGTGCCTGGTGCTGGCGGGGGCCGAGGCCCTGGATGCTGCCCTGGCCGCCGCCGGGGATGGTGCCGTGGTGGCCGTGGGTCCGCTGTTTCAACCCGAGCTGCGGGAGGCCGCCTCCCGGAAAGGGGTGCAGGGCTTCCTGACGCTGCCCCTCCGGCCCAGTCAGCTACGGAGCCTCTTCGAGCCAGCCCAGGCCATGACCGTCGGTCGCCAGAGCCCCATCTCCCCGGCGGCGGCGCCCGTAAAGGTCCGGGTGCTGCTGGCGGAGGACAACCTCGTGAATCAGAAGGTGGCCCTCGCCATGCTGCGGAAACTGGGCATTGAGGCCGACCTGGCCGCCACGGGCATCGAGGCGCTGGATGCCCTGGTGGGGGTCTCCTACGACCTGGTGCTCATGGACTGCCAGATGCCCGCCATGGATGGCTTCGAGGCCACCCGCCGCATCCGGGAGCGGGAGCGGGGCACCCGGCACCTGCCTGTGGTGGCCATGACCGCCAACGCCATGGTGGGAGACCGGGAGCGCTGCCTTGAGGCCGGCATGGACGACCACATCCCCAAACCTGTTCGCTTGGAGGTCCTGCAGCGGGCCCTCCACCGTTGGCTGCCGGCCGGGGCCATACCCCCCGTAGGCGGGGAGGTCTGATGGCCCGGAGTGCCGCCCTTCTGGAAGACGCCACGGAGATCCGCATGGCCCTGCAGCGGCTCTGCTCAGAGGGGGCCCGCCTGGAGGTGGCCTACCGGGACCGGCGCGCCGCCTTCCCGATCCTGACGGAGGACGGAGAGCGCCTGGCCTTCCGCATGCCCTTCGAGGAGATCCTGGCCTGGGGACTGAAGCCGGGCGAGAACCTGGCCCTGAAGCTCAAGGACCGCGGCCTGGAGTATGACTGCGTGGTTCCCCACGCTGGCCAGGAGCTGGTGGAGGGCGTGGAGCTCTGCCTGGCGGGCATTCCCCGGGTGCTGCGCCGGGCGGACCTGCACCGGCTGGCGGACTTCATCCCGGACCGGGCCCATACGCCGGTGCACCCGGCCACCTTCACCAACGAGCGCAACGCCCTCATCGACGGCATCGTCCAGAGCTTTGGCGAGGAAGGCCTCGAGCTGGTGCTGCGCAACACTCGCCAGGATGTGCGCGAGCTGATGCGGATGGGCGAGGAGTCGATCCTGGATGTCCCCCTCCAGGCGGACTTCCGCCTGCGGGCTCCCGCCACCGTCGCCTACTTCGGGGAGAACCTGGTGGGCCTGCGGTTCAGCCGGGAAGCCGACGCGGACATGCTGAACCAGTATCGGGAGTGGATGCAGGGTCAGCAGGCCATCCAGGCCCGCCAGGACCGGGCGGACTTCTCGCCCCGGGGCTTCCAGGAGGCCACGGCGCGGCTCAGCCGGGCGGCGGCCCTGCCGGGGCTGAAGATCATCGTGGACCGCGAACCCATGCTGCTGCTGCTTACCGAGCGAGAGGATTTCGCCCGCCGCCTGGGGGAGGCCCTCAGCCGTCGCTTTGGCTTGGCCACCCTGGATCCCGTCAAGGGCCCACTGAAGCCCCGGCTCGAAGCGCTTGGAGTCTCGGACCAGGGCTGGGGCCGGGTGCGCATGGTGCTGGTCCATAACCAGCAGCGCCTGCTGAGCCCCCTGGAGCTGTGCCGTCAGCTGGTCGAAGAGGAGGCCTGCCCCGTGCCCCTCATTGTCGCCGGCACCGAGGAGGACGAAGCCAAGAAGCGCCACCACGCCATCGCCGCCGGCGCCGTGGACTTCGTGGCCGTGGAGCCCTTCCGCATCCTCGCCATCCTCAAGCGCCTGGATGGGACGCTCAGGTTGTTTGAGGGGGAATAGGTTGATTGGAGGGGCTGACAGCTGTCAGCTGTCGGCTATCAGCTATCAGCTATCAGCCAAGACGGGTGGTGGCAGAACACAGGAGTGGGACGACCCCAGCTTTCGCTGACAGCTGACAGCCGACAGCCGACAGCCGATAGCCGATAGCCGACAGCTGATAGCTAACCCAACCTCACATCCCTCCCCCGCCAGTGATTCACGCCTCTGAGGCGGTCCCAGAGGGCCCAGGTGGCACCGGCGGCGAAGGCCAGGACGGCGGCGGGCCACAGGGCCCAGAGGACATCCATGGGGCGGCCGGTGAAGCGCTGCTGGACATCGCCTGCCACCGCCGGCACCAGCAGCCAGACCAGCAGGGCCAAGCCCGGATGGCCGGCCCAGGGCAGCCAGAGCGGGGCGAGACCCAGGCCCAGGAGCACGGGCAGCAGGGGGGGCAGCAGCCACCAGAAGGGCAGGGCGGCGGTGTTCTTCCGCATGGCGCGCACCAGCTCGGCGAGGCCGTGGTACATGCGCAGGTGCAGGTCGGGCCCGCCTCGGGCCACCCGGTTGATGAAGCCTGCGGCCTTCACCCGGCGCGCCAGCATCATGTCGTCGATGGCCTCCATGGGCACGGCCGCATGGCCGCCCACGGCGTCGTAGGCCTCGCGGCGCAGCAGGGTGAAGGCCCCAATGCCACAGAAAGCCGGGCTGCGGGGATCGGGCACCCGGTGCGGGGGCACGGTCAGCAGGAAGGCGCAGGCCGCAATGGGCAGGATGATGCGCTCGGCGGCCCCCACCGCATCCACCGCTGGGACCAGGGCCAGGATGTCCGTGGGCTGAGCGAGGGCATGGGCCAGGGCCCGCCGCAGCAGGTCCGGGGTGGCTTGGACATCGGCATCGGCGAAGAGCAGCCACTGGGCCGCGAGGGCCTCGGGTTCCCGGGTGGCCAGGTCCAGAGCATGGTTCTTCCCCAGCCAGCCCGGGGGCAGGTGGTCGTTGCGGAGGACTCGCAGGCGGTCCGGTCGCGCCGCGGCCCGGGTACGGAGGAGCTCCGAGCTGCCGTCCGTTGAGCCGTCGTCCACCACCAGGATCTGCAGGGCCGGGTGGTCCTGGGCCAGCCAGGAGTCCAGGGCCGCCGCCAGCTCCACGGCCTCGTCCCGCACCGGGATGCAAAGGCAGACCGTTGGGGGCTCCGGCAGGGGCGCAGGGTCGGTGCCCAGAACAGGCATGCGGGCGGCGTGCCGCCTCAGCACGGCCAAGGCGACGAGGATCACGCCCGCCGTCCCCCAGGATGTCGCTTCCAGCCAGACCATGGTTCAGCCTAGCCTGAGGGAGTGATCCCGAGGTGAGCATGCTCCTGGCCTTCCTGGCCCACGATCCCCTGGCGGGAACCCTGATGCTGCTGGCCCTGCTCTGGCTGGCGGCCAAGGTGGGCGGAGAGCTGGCGTTGCGCCTGGGGCTGCCGGTGGTCACGGGGGAGCTGGCCGCCGGACTGGTGCTCACTGCCCTGCACCGGGTTTGGCCCCTGCTACCGGATGTGGGGGCCTCGCCCGCCGCCGAGCTCCTGGGCAGCCTGGGTGTGGTGGTCTTGATGTTCGCCGTGGGCCTGGAGTCCACCGTGCCCCAGATGCTAAAGGTGGGCGCAGCTTCCCTCCGGGTGGCGGTGGTCGGTGTGGTGGCACCCATGGCGGCGGGCCTTGCGGGGGCCTGGCTGCTCCTGCCCAAGGGCACGCCCTTTGTGGTGGACCTCTTCATCGGGGCCTGCCTCTGTGCCACCAGCATCGGCATCTCGGCCCAGGTGCTGCGGGAGAAAGGGGCTGCGGGCTCCCTGGAGGGTCGGGTCATCGTGGGTGCAGCGGTGGTGGATGATGTGCTGGGGCTGCTGGTCCTGGTGGCCGTCACGGGAATGGTCAGCGGCGGGGCGGGGGCACCCTCGGGCCTGGGGCTGGCCGGAACGCTCGGTCTGGCCCTGGGCTTTCTGCTGCTCGCCCTCACCCTGGGCCGCCAAGCCACCCCTCGCCTCTTTCGCCTGGCTTCGCGCTTCCGGGGGGAGCAGATCCTCCTCCCCCTGGCCCTGGGCTTCGCGTTCTTGCTGGCCTGGCTGGGCAGCCTCGCCGGCCTGGCCTCCATCGTGGGGGCCTATGCGGCGGGCCTGATCCTGGAGCCCGCTCACATCGAGGACCTGGAGCGCCGGGAGGACCACACCCTCGAGGAGCTGGTGCGGCCCCTGGTGACGGTCCTGTCGCCCCTGTTCTTCGTGCTCATGGGGGCCAAGGTGGACCCGGTAGCCCTGCTTAGTCCATCCACCCTGGCCTTCGCCGGGGTCCTGGCGGTCCTGGGTGTGGCCGGCAAGTTCGTGGCGGGTTTTGCCGGTGGCCGGGGGCTGCGCTCAGCCGTGGTGGGTTGGGGGATGGTCCCCCGGGGGGAGGTGGGGCTGATCTTTGTCGCTGCCGGGGCCCAGCTTCGCCTGGACGGGGTCCCCCTCCTGTCGGCCAGTGTGCAGGCCGGGATCATCGGGGCGCTGCTGCTCACCACCGTGGCTGGGCCCGTGGGCCTAGGCTGGGCCCTGGGGCCGCGGAAGCCCTAGCTCGGTCAGTTGCTGCTGGCAGGGGTTCCTGGCGTCTTGGGGCCGGCACCCTGGAAGGGGGCGACCATGACCATGATGGAACTGCCCGTGAACCACCGGCCCTCGATCTGGATGGAGGCCACCCGATCCCCCCGCAGGAAGGTCAGGATGCTGGTCTTGGCCTGGGTGGCACTGATCAGGCGCCAGCCGGAGCCATCCATGCGCTCCTGAAAGAAGGTGCAGGCCTCGGCTGAGGAGAGGCTGGTGGTCATGACCAGACGACCTGTCCAGGCCTCGCCCTGGCCCATGATGAGGGTCTTGTCGGCGTCCGCCTTGGCGTCCGGCGGCATGGGGATGTCCTTCACCACGCGGGGACTGGTGCCCACCGTGGGGGCCATGACCGGCCCGGCGGCCGGCGCCTCCGAGGGCGCCGGCTGGGGGGCCTTCATGCAGCCGGTCAGCGCCAGCAGGCCTGCCAGGGGCAGGGTAAGGCGGAGTGAAGCAGGTTGGTTTCGCATGGTTTTCATGATTCGGGCTCCCGACCTGAACGCAAAAAGAAATCATCAATCTACATAATCAAGCGTATGGAGCGAGGGGCCTGCCCGCAATAGCCTTCAGGGGTGCCCCCCAGTGTCTCGCAAGGGGTCTGGGGATTGGCTACAAAAGGAGGCTCCGCCATGGGACAGACTCGCCCCCTGGGAATTCTGGTATTTGATGCGAACGGCTCCCTGCTTCGCTACAGCAAGGAGGCCCATGAGCTGACGGGTTACCCCTTTGACGCAGTGGAAACCCAGGAACAGTGGTGTCAGAACCTGTTTCCGGATCCCGTCAGCCTTGCCATTGTTCAAGGCATCTTCCGGGAGATGGGGACCCCGTCCGGGACCAACCCGTCCCGCTCCTTCGAGTTTGCCCTGCCCTTCCGGACCGCCTCCGGCGACCTCAAGGACGGCCAGATCACCATCGCCCTGACCAGTCAGACCCAGGAGTCCCCGGAGCCTCTGTTCCTGGTGAGCCTCATGGAGAAGGTGCCGGCGGTGGAAGTCCAACCCCACTCCGAGTCTCGGGACGTGCTGGGGCAGGCCCTGAGCGTCCTTAACAACGCCAGTGGCAACCTGATGTCCATTCTGGATGAGAGCCAGCGGCGGGTCATCGCCTCCACCAACCGGATCCGCGGCGACCAAGTGGCCATGTCCCACCAGTGGGATGGACTGTTTCAGGAGGCCTTTGCCCTGGCCCGCATCCGGGATCTGGTCACGGTCATCCGCGATTCCATCGGCATCGCGCAGGACGCTTCCCGGGCTCAGGTTCGACAGGCCGACCCGGACCGGCCCCTGGTGGGGGTCCCCGTGGGCAAGCCCGTGGCGCTGCCGCTGGGACTGAGCCTGCACAAGCTCGAACGCTTCTGGATCCTGAGCACGCTCCAGGCCCTCCAGGGCAACCGCAGTGATTGTGCCCGGCATCTCGACATCGCCCTGCGTACCGTTCGCAACAAATTGGGCGAGTACAAACAGGCCGGCTTCAAGATCCCTTCCGCAAGCCGGGGCCGAAGGGTCAAGGCCCGAATCGCAATCTGACTGTAAAAATTCGAACTACATAAATACACATACGGATCTCTGGCAAGGGGTCTTCTCTGGGGTATAGTCGATCCGAAGTAGGAGTTCGGATGCGCGCCCACGACGATCCCTCGCCAGCTGCCCATGGCCTGGGGAACCGTCCCGACCGTCCGATCATCCTGTTTGTGGATGATGACCCCCTGATTCTCCGGAGCATGCGCCGCCTGTTCGGAGATACCCACGACATCCAAACCGCCCAGTCGGGCCCGGAAGCCCTGGCCCTCCTGGCCAAGGGACCCCTGCCGGCCGTGGCCCTCATCGACCACCAGATGCCCGGGATGACGGGCATTGACCTCCTGCACGCCCTGCACCATGACCATCCGGACATGGTGCGGATCATGCTCACCGGCCAGGCCGACCTGCCCCTGGCCATCGAGGCCGTGAATCGGGGCCAGGTCTTCCGGTTTCTCACCAAACCCGTGGGGATGGAGAGCCTGCGGCAGGTCGTGGCCGAGTCCGTCGAGCTGTACCAGCAGCGGGCCGCCGAGAACCGCCTCCTGGCCCAAGCTAAGGCCATGGCTCCCGCTGAAGGACCCGACTTCGAGACCTCCGCCCTTCAGCAGCTCATCGAGGCTCGCCTGACCGCCCGGGAACTGGATGTACTGCGCCTGATTGGACAGGGGCGGTCCTCCAAGGAGATTGGCCCCCGGCTGGGCATCAGCCCCCGCACCGTGGATGTCCACCGGAGTCATATTTTGGACAAGCTCGGTCTGCACAACTCCACCTCCCTGGTCCGGGTGGCGGTGAAGGCTGGCTTCATCTGAATGCGCCGGGTGCCTTCTCGCCAGGCCGCTGCGCATTATGAAGACCTGCTTGAGACCTGCCGATGGGTTTAGGGTAGTGAGGTGGGGTGTCGAGACAATAGCCTGGTTCAGTGGCCCCTCCTTCCAATCGCTGCCGCGTCCTCTGAGGTGAGTCTGTGATATCAAATCTGCGCCGCTTCCTGGGAGTCACCTGCGTGGCGCTCCTGGCGTTGCTTCCCCTCGGAGCAGCGGATCCCGCCGAGCCCTTCAAGATCGGCATTGCCCCCCACACCAGCGCCCGCTTCATCCTCGAGCAGTACCAGCCCCTCCGCATGCACCTTGCCAAGGCTTTGGGCATGGAAGTGGAGATCGTCACGGCCCCTGACTTCACCGACTACGCCCGGCAGGCCATCGCCCAGAAGTTCGACTTGGCGGTCACCACGGGCCACCAGGCTCGGCTGCTCGAGGCCGACTTCCGCTACATCCCGTTGGTGACCTACAAGGCACCCTTCAAGTCCCTGGTCATCACCACCCAGAAGGGGGGGATCCGCTCGGCGAAGGATCTCAACGGCACCACCGTCATTGGCCTCAGCCCCACCTCCCTGGTGACCCTCTGGGGCCAGCACTGGCTCAGCCGCTCGGGTTGCAAGGACGTGACCGTTCGCTACGTCAGCGCCGCCGACAGCGTGGCCCAGCTGCTGCTGGCAGGGGAGGGCACGGCCGGGTTTGTCTCGCTGCCCAACTTCCAGAACCTCGCTCCGGAGGTCCAGACCGGGCTCCGGGTGCTGGCCGAGAGTCCTGCCTTGGCCGGGCGGGTCTACGTGCTCAACCAGCGGCAGCGAGCCCGCCGGGCCGCCGTGGAAGCGGCCCTCTGGTCCTTCGCCGAGAGTGCCGAGGGGAAGCGCTATCTGGAGAAGAACAAGCTGGAGGGCTACCGCAAGCTGAAGAAGGGCGAGCTGGCGACCATGGAGCCCTTTGCCGATGAGGTCCGCCGGAGCCTGGGTCTCAAATGAAGTTAAGCGTCCTGGGGCGGTCCGTCCGCTCCCGAATGCTGGTGGCGGCCATCCTGGTCGAAGCCACCATGCTCACCCTCTTGGTGGTCAACAGCCTGCGCCTGCTCTCGGGGCAGATGACGGCCCAGGCGGCCCGCCACGCCTCCCAGATGACCCCGGTCCTCCACGCCGCCCTCATCGCCCCCTTGGCCCAGCGAGACACGGCGACCGTGCAGGCCATTCTGGACGAGTGTGTGGCTTCCCAGGGCATCGACTACCTGGCGGTGCAGGATGCCGCCGGCAAGGTGGTGGCCTCCAGTGGCTGGCCCAAGGACCGCCCCCTGCCGCCGCCAGATGCGGCTTTCCGCCTGTACTCGTCGGGGGATGTGCCGCGCTATAACGTGGAGTCCCAGGTCGCCGTGGGTGGCCAGAAGCTGGGTACTGTCCACTTCGGCCTGGACCTGTCGCAGATCCTGCAGGCCCACCAGCAGCTCCTGACCCAGGGTGTGCTCATCGCCCTGGGTGAGCTGTTGCTGTCGGCGGGTCTGCTGGCGGTTCTGGGCTTCTATTTGACCCGCCACCTCACCGCCCTTACCCGGGCCAGCGAGTCCGTCGCGGGCGGCAACCTGGCTCCGCCTCTGGTGGCCGAAGGTGACGATGATGTGGGCCGCCTGGGCGCAGCCTTCAACGCCATGTCCCGGGCCGTCCGCGAGCGCATCCAGGAGCTGACGGAGGCTCGAGATGGTCAGGCCTCCCTGGCGCTGGGTCTGGCGGAGGCCCACCAGCGCATGGAGGAGATCACCCATGCCATGGGTGATGGCCTCTACGTGCTGGACGAGATGGGCCACATTACCTACGTCAATCCCAGGGTGGAGGAGATCCTTCACTGGACCCGGGAGGAGCTCCTCGGCCGGTCTGCCCAGAGCCTCTTCCATCGGAGTCAGCAGGAACGGGGCCACGGGTACTCGGGTTCCCCTCAGGCCTTGTCGGACGCCCTCGAGGGCGGTCTCTACCGCTCCAGTGATGAGCTCTTCTGCCGTAAGGATGGCTCTCTCCTCCACGTCTCGCTGGTCAGCACGCCCATCATCCGGGACGGGAAGAACCTCGGTGCGGTGGTGTCTTTCCAGGATGTGACCGAGCTCCAGCGGAGCGCCCAGGCTCTGCGGGAGAGCGAAGCCCGCTTCGCCGCTGCGGTGGAGGGCACCGGGGACGGCCTGTGGGACTGGGATGTCGCGCAGGGCCGGGTGTACTTCTCGAATACCTGGAAGGCCATGCTGGGCCACGCTCCCGAGGAAGTCAGCGACGACCTGGCCGAGTGGGATAGCCGGCTCCACCCGGATGATCGGGAGCGGGTCCTCCAGGACGTCCGGCAGCATCTGGAGGGCCTCACGCCCCGCTACCAGTGCGAGCACCGCCTGCGGCACAAGGATGGCCGCTACATCTGGATCCTGGCCCGAGGTGCCGCTGTCGATCGGGATCCGGTCGGGAACGCACTCCGGATGGTCGGCACGCACGCCAACATCGACTTCCGTAAGTCCATGGAAAAAGCCTTGGTGCAGAGGGACCGACTGCTTGAGGCGGTCAGCCGCTCTATCGCCAGTCTCCTGAACTCCGAGACCTGGGAAGCTGGGCTGGGCGAATTTCTGGAAGCCCTCGGCCTGGCCACCGAGGTCAGCCGCGTGTACGTCTTCAGGCTGCAGGAAGGCGCCCGGTTCCAGGAAGAGGCACCCATGGACCAGACCCATGAGTGGTGTCAGGAGGGGATTGAGCCCCAGATCGACAACCCAGACCTGGTGGGAATTCCCATGCGGGCTGCGGGCTTCAGCCGCTGGGTCGATACCCTCGCCGCCGACCAGATGATCTCCGGGAACGTCCACAGCTTCCCCGAGGGGGAGCGGGCCCTGCTCCAGCCGCAGGGCATCCTGTCGATCCTCGTCATGCCCATCCATGTGCGGGGCAAGTGGTGGGGCATGATCGGCTTCGACGAGTGCGCCCAGGCCCGCCACTGGACCACTTCAGAGCAGGAGATCCTGCGCATCGCCGCTCGGGCCCTGGGCGCCAAGGTCGAGCGCACCGAGTCCCTCCTGGAGCTGGAGCAGCGTGTCGCAGAGCGGACCCGGGAGCTGGATCAGAAGAACCTCGATCTGGTGGCTGAAATGGAAGTTCGCCAGCACATCGAGGCCGCCAACCAGGCGGTGATGGTGGAGCTGGAGCAGTCCCGCAAGATGGAGTCCATCGGCCGTCTGGCGGCTGGCATCGCCCACGAGATCAACACCCCCATCCAGTTTTTGGGCAACAACCTGGAGTTCATCAAGAAGGCCTCCGCCCAGGTGCGCCACCTTCTCGAGTCCTACGAGGCCGCCCGCTCCGAGCTTCCGGCTGCCCGGGCGGCGACCCTGGGCCAGCTGGCCGAGGAGATCAACTTGGCCTTCCTCAACGAGGAGGTTCCCCAGGCCATCACAGAGTCCATCGAGGGCATTCAGCGGGTCACCAAGATCGTCCGCGCCATGAAGGAGTTCAGCCACCCCGGGGGCACCGAAAAGGTGGCCGTGGATCTCAACGAGTGCCTGATCACCACCTCCACCGTGGCTCGGAACGAGTGGAAGCACATCGCCGATCTGGTGCTGGATCTGGACCCCGCCGTGCCCACCATCCAGGGCCTGCCTGCGGAGCTTAACCAGGCTTTCCTGAACCTCATCGTCAACGCCAGTGACGCCGTGGCGGAGCACAAGGCCGGGGACAACCGCAAGGGCGTGATCACCCTCTCCACGCGGCGGCATCCGGCCGGGGTGGAGATCCGCATCACGGACAACGGCGTGGGCATCGACCCCGGCGTCCAGAAGAAGATCTTCGATCCCTTCTTCACCACCAAGAAGGTGGGCAAGGGCACGGGGCAGGGCCTCACCGTGTGCTATCAGGTCATCGTCAACCGCCATGGCGGCACCATCCAGTGCCAGTCGGAGCCGGGCGCCGGGACGACCTTCATTCTCCGTCTGCCCCTGGGGGCGGGTGGCGCTGGCCAAGATGCGCCGGAGACCTAGCACCCATGCGTATCCTCATCGTCGACGACGACCCCCTGATCCTGAAGGCGCTCAATCGCACCTTCCGCATGCAGCGTCCCCGCTGGACTGCCGAGGTGGTGGACTCCGGGGAAGAGGCGACCCGGAGGCTGGATGCCACGCCTTTTGATCTGGTGCTCACGGACATGCAGATGCCCGGCATGGATGGCTCCCAGGTCCTGCGCCATGCCCGCCGGGTGCAGCCTTCCGCCGTGCGGGTGGTCCTCTCTGGCCATGCCCCGCTGCGGCGCATCCTGGAAGCGGAAGGCGACTATCACCGCTTCCTGGTGAAGCCCGTGGACCCCAATGACCTGGTGGCGATCATCGAAGGCTTTGTCCTGGATCCCCACGAGGAGGGCGCGGCCCTGGCCCGGGGGCTGGTGGCAGGACTCGACCACATCCCCAGCCTGCCGTCCAACCTGGCCGAACTCCGCCGCCTGCTTGGCCAGGCGGAGCCCGATGCCCAGGCCGTGGCGGCGGTGGTTCTGAAGGACATTGGGATCGCGTCCAAGCTGCTCAAGCTGGTGAACTCGGCCTACATGCCCTTCCGGCGGTCCATCACGGACCTGCGGCAGGCCATCGACTTCCTGGGGATGGAGCTGATCAAGGAGATGGTGATGGACCGGGGCGTGATGGTCTCGGCCCTGGACGAATCCCCCGAAGGCATGAGCCTTCACTCGCTCTGGGCCCACTCCCGACAAGTGGCCATGGTGGCCCGGGAGCTGATCCTCCAGGAGACGGGGGACGCCCACGCCGCCGGCGAAGCGTACTCAGTGGGCTTGCTCCACGACATCGGGCGGGTGGTCCTGGCCAGCAACCCTGCCTGCGCCTACCGCAGCATTCTGGAGGAAGCCCACGATCCCTGGGAGCGGCTCACCAACTTGGAACGCTCCCACCTCGGGACCGACCATGTGCAGGTCGGTGCCCAGTTGCTGGGCCTCTGGGGCCTGCCCGAGCCCTTCGGCAGTGCCCTCCGGGAGCAGCACGGCACGGACCTGCGGCAGCACACCTCCCTGGTCTCCCTGGCCCTCCATGTGGCGCACTTCCAGCCAGGCACTGGCGGCGCCCCCGAACGCTTCGTCGAGGGCTCTTTCCTCGAAGGGGACCCCCTCACCTTTGTGGGCTCAGCCCAGGCCCTCTGGCAGGGCGCCCTCGCCCGCTGGCGGGAGGGCTGACCGGCATGCGTAACGATGCACCTGACAGGAGCCAGCCATGAAGCCCCGCATTCTTCTCGTCGACGATGACACCCTGCTCCTCCGCTCCCTCGTGCGGATCCTGCGTGATGAGTTTGAGATCTCCACCGCGGAGTCCGGCGAGGAGGCACTGAAGGTCCTCTTCGGTGCCGAGCCCTTCGCCGTGGTGGTGGCCGACATGAAGATGCCGGGCATGGACGGGATCAAGTTCCTGGACCAGTGGCGCTTCCTGGCTCCCAACACCACCCGGGTGATGCTCACGGGGCAGGCTGACCTCGGCACGGCCATCGATGCGGTCAACCAGGGCCATGTCTTCCGCTTCCTGACCAAGCCCATCAAGGGGGACGATCTCCGCCTGGTGCTCGTGGATTCGGTCAACCAGCACGAGCTCATCGTGGCCGAGCGAACCCTGCTGGAGCAGACCCTCACCGGGAGCGTCCAGACCCTGGTGGAGCTGCTCTCCCTGTTCGATCCACGGGGCTTCGGCAGGACCAAGGAGATGCGCGACCTGGCGGTGGAGATCGCCGGCAAGTTCAGTCTGGATGTGGGCTGGGATCTGGGTCTGGCGGCCCTTCTGTCGCGGATCGGCTGGCTGGCTATTCCCGTCGAGGTCCAGTCCAAGATCGTCCGCGGGGAGCGCCTGACCGTGCAGGAGAACGAGATGGCCCTGCGGGCACCGGAGGTGGGTGCCAACATCATCGCCAACATCCCCCGGCTCCAGTCCGTGGCCCGGCTCATCCGGTATAGCACCAAGCACTTCGACGGCACCGGGTATCCGGCTGAGCACATCGCCGGAGATGACATCCCCATCGGTTCCCGCATTCTCCTGGTGGTCCACGACTACGTCACCCGCCTCCAGGTTCGGCACTCGAAGGTGGTGGTCTTCAGTGAAATCGAGACCGGCAGTGGCACGAAGTACGACCCTGCGGTGGTGAAGATCCTGGGGGAAGTGGTGCATGCCGTGGGTGCCAATGAGGCCGAAAAGCACGTGATGCTGGCCCTGGAGGACCTCCAGCCGGGGATGGTGCTGGCCGACGATGTCTTCGTGAAGAACAACGACGTGGTGATCCTCACCATGGGGACCCGCCTGAACCTGCTGCACATCGAGAAGCTGCGGAACTACTCCATGGGGACCTCCCTCGCCAACCCCATCCTGATCAACCGGATGGTCTGAAGGTTCAGTCCTCCGGTAGCTCCGGAACCAGGGAGGTCACGAAGGTGGCCCGCACCTGGAAGACGTCCTGGAGCAGCTGGGCGGTGAGTACGTCGTGGGGTCCACCGTCGCCCACCAGGCGGCCATGGTCCAACGCCAGCACACGGTCGAAGCGGTAGGCGGCCCGGAGGTCGTGGAGGCTCACCACGATGGTGCCGCCGGCATCCGCCAGGCGGCGGGCGAGGCGCAGCACCTCCAGAGCGTGGCGCACGTCCAGCTGGGCCACGGGCTCGTCCCAGAGCTGGATGGGGGCTGCGGTGGCCAGGGCGCGGGCGAGGGCCACCCGGTGCCGCTCGCCCCCCGAGAGGCGCGTCACAGACCGAAGCGCCAGGTGCGTGAGGTCCAGGGCCTCCAAGGCTGACGCCACGCCGGTGGGATCGTCGTTCCAGGCAAAGCGCCCCTGGGCCACCACGTCCCGTACCGGGAAGGCGAACTCGAACTGGGACTCCTGCCCCACCCAGGCCAGGCGACGGCCCCGCTCGGCGAAGGGAATGCGAGCCAGGGGTGCACCGTCCCATTCGACCCCGCCCTGGGAAGGCAGGAGTCCGGCGAGGGCCTGGATGAGCGTGGACTTGCCCGAGCCATTGGGTCCCACGACGGCCACCAGCTCGCCGGGAGCCAGGGCCAGGGAGACGGGCTCCAGGCGGCCGGGGACCGCGACGCTGAGGGCGCGCAGGGTCGGGGCAATCATCGGGGCCGCCGCAGGAGCCAGAGGAAGAAGGGGCCCCCGATGAGGGAGGTGACCACCCCCAGGCGCAGCCCCAGAGGGAAGGTGCGCGTCACCAGGTCGCAGGCCAGGAGGAAGCTGGCCCCGCCCAGCATGGAGTAGGGCAGCAGCCGCTTGTGCCCTGGGCCGTAGGCCAGGCGCAGCACATGGGGCACCACCAGCCCCACGAAGCCCACGATACCCGCCACGGCCGTGGCCAGGGCCGTGAGGGCCGTGGAGAGCACGATGAGGCGGATCTGGAGGCGCTTCACGTCCACGCCGAGGCTCTGGGCACTGCGCTCCCCCAGGCTCAGCAGGTCCATGCCCCGGCCCAGGGGCAGGAGCAGGACACAGGCCCCGAGGATGGCCGGAACGCCCATCCACACGTGCTCCCAGGTGCGGCTCTCGAGGCCGCCCATGAGCCAGAAGAGGATCTGCGCATTGACCTCGAAGTGCCCCGCCGTGGCCGAGAGCAGGAAGCTGGTCCCCGCCCCCAGAAGGGCGCTGAGGGCCACACCGCACAGCAGCAGCTGCTCGACGCCGGCCCCCCGGCGGGCCAGCAGCATCACCACGCCCGTGGCGGCGAAGGCTCCGGTGAGGGAGGCCACGGGCAGCAGCCAGAGCGTGGCCGCCGCCAGACCCAGGGAGGGGCCGAGGGCCAGCACCGCCACGGCGGCGAGGGCCCCGCCGCTGCTCACGCCCAGCAGGCCGGGACTGGCCAGGGGGTTGCGGAAGAAAGACTGCATCACCACGCCGCTGGCCCCGAGGGCTGCTCCCACGGCCATGCCCACCAGGGCCCGGGGCAGGCGGAAGTCCCGCACCACGGTGCGGGCGATCTCGTCACCGCCCCCCCCCAGGGCCGCGAGGACCTGGCTCGGACTGAGGCGCATCTCCCCCAGGGCCAGAGCGGCCACAAAGGTCACCGCCAGCAGCGCCAGCAGGACCGGGAAGGCGGAGCGTTGTGTCACCGGAAGCGCTCCGGGTGGAGGGCCTTGGCCAGGGCCTCGAAGGCGTCCAGGCGATGGTGGGACACGCTGGAGACCAGCGGCTCCGGGATCACCACCAGGCGGCCCGCGCGGAAGGCCGGGAGCACCCGGTAGTGGGGGATGGCCGCCAGGGTGGCCTGGGTGCTGCCGTCCCCGGTGGCCACCAGGACTTCCGCCTGCCAGAGGAGCAGGCGCTCCGAGGGCGTCGGCGCGTGGCCCCGGAGGCCGGCTTCCGCGGCGACGTTGAGGGCCCCGGCATGGTCACAGATGTCCTGGAAGGTGGTGGCGACGCCCGGCGTGAAGGGGTAGATGCTCACCCCCAGCACCCGCACCTTGCGCACCCCGGCGAGGCGCGCCGCCAGGGCTGCGGAGCGCTCCTTGCAACGGCCGATGAGGGCCTCGGCC
>CAITBU010000488.1 GCA_903890595.1 uncultured Holophagaceae bacterium
CCCCAGCTGCGGCTGCTGGAGGTCAAGGCCCGCCGGGCCGGGGCCTGGGTGGGGGCCGACACGGCCCTGGAGCCGGAGCAGCGCCTGCGCCTCCAGCGCACCCTCCAGGCCTGGCTCGACCGGGTGCCCTGGCCGGGGGAGGTGGCGTTCCAGCGGGTGAGCTGGGCGGGTTGGCGGTGCCGGCTGCACTCGGTGGAGCGGTGGGATGGCCTGAAGATGGCACGGCATTAGCTGTTGGCTATCGGCTATCGGCTATCGGCTATCGGCTATCGGCTATCGGCTATCGGCTATCGGCTATCGGCTCATGGTGACGGCGCCCTGCGGGTCGCCGTGCCGTTTTTTTCATGGCTATCGGCTGCCCCGCCCGGGTGGGTCGCCCCCTTCTTGAGCCGACAGCTGATGGCTGACAGCCGAGAGCCCCACCCCCCTTGGCACGCCCCTCGCCCCAGGGGAAGCGGGTGTCGGTATGTTGACCTTCTTGGATCGTTTGCTTCCATTCATGAGCCGCCTGGCGAGGCGGTCGGACCTGGCTGCGCCCGTCTTCGTGATGATCGTGCTGGTCGTCATGGTGCTGCCCCTGCCGGCGTTCCTGCTGGATCTGCTCATCGTCCTGAACATCACCCTGAGCCTGGTGATCCTGATGGTGGGCATGTATGTGCCCCGCCCCAAGGAGTTCAGCTCCTACCCCTCCGTGCTCCTGGTGGTGACGCTTTTCCGTCTGGCCATCAACGTGGCCACCACGCGCCGGATCCTGCTCTACGCCGGGGACCAGGGGGCCGACGCCGCTGGCCACATGGTCAAGGCCTTCGGCCAGTTCGTGGTGGGCGGCAGCTATGTGATCGGATTGGTGGTCTTCCTGATCCTGCTGGCCATCCAGTTCCTGGTCATCAACCACGGTGCGGGCCGCATCGCCGAGGTGACCGCCCGCTTTACCCTGGACGCCCTGCCGGGCAAGCAGATGGCCATCGACGCGGACCTGAACGCCGGGTACATCGACGAGCACGAGGCCCGCCGGCGCCGGAAGGACCTCCAGGAGGAAGCCGGCTTCTACGGGGCCATGGACGGCGCAGTTAAGTTCACCCAGCGGGACGCTGTGGCGGCCTTGATCATCCTGGCGGTCAACATCGTGGCCGGCATCCTCCTCGGCGTATTGCGCTACAACCTGCCCGTGATGCAGGCCATGGAGGTCTACTCCCTCCTCACCGTGGGCGACGGCCTGGTGACGGTGATCCCCAGCCTCCTCGTGAGTGTGGGCGGCGCCATCCTGACCACCCGCAGCGGCAGCGACTCCACGGGCCTGGGCAGCCAGGTCCTGGGTCAGATGGGCGCCGATCCCCGCCCCCTGGCCATCGCCGCCGCCGTGCTCTTACTGTTTGGTGCGGTGCCCGGCCTGCCCCTGTTCCCCTTCTGGATCATGGCCGCCATCTTCGGGGTCATGGCCTACGCCGCCTGGAAGCTCCCCAGCGAGGCCCCGCCGGGGCCCGAGGAGGCCGCCGCCGCCGCCGAAAAGGCCCGGACCACTGCCGCCGAAGCCGCCGACAAGGTCGAGGGCCTGCTCAAGGTCGATCCCCTGGGCCTGGAAGTCGGCTACAGCCTCATCCCCCTGCTGGACGTGAACCAGGGCGGCACGGTGCTGGAGCGCATCAAGGCCGTGCGGCGTCAGATGGCCCAAGACCTGGGCATCGTGGTACCCCCCGTGCGCATCCGGGACAACCTGCAGCTGCCCCCCCAGGGCTACCGCATCCTGCTGAGAGGCGAGGAGATTGCCCGCTCCGACCTGCAGCCTTCCCAGTTCCTGGCCATGAACCCCGGCACCGCCTCGGAGGAGCTCACCGGCACCCCCACCTCCGAGCCCGCCTTCGGCCTGCCCGCCTACTGGATCCCCGATGCCCAGCGGGACCGGGCTCAGATGCTGGGCTACACCGTGGTGGAGCCAGCCACGGTCCTCACCACCCACCTGTCCGAGCTCATCAAGCAGCATGCCCCAGAGCTACTGGGCCGCCCCGAGGTGCAGCACCTGCTCGACACCCTGAAGGAAACCTCTCCGCGCCTGGTGGACGACCTCATCCCCAACGTGGTCTCCGTGACCACCCTCCAGAAGGTCATGCACAACCTCCTGCGGGAGCGGGTGCCCGTGCGCGACCTGGGCCGGATCCTGGAGGCCACTGCCGATGCCGCGGCCATGACCAAGGACATCGGCTTCATCACCGAGTACGTGCGCCAGGCCCTGGGCCGGGTGCTCACCAGCCCCCACCTCTCCGAGACGGGCGACCTGGGCGTTCTCGTCCTGGACCCCAGCCTGGAGCAGGCCCTGCAGGGTGGCATCGAGCAGTCCGAGCGGGGCAGCTATCTGGCCCTGGAGCCCGGGCGGACCCAAGAGCTGCTCACCCGCATCGCCAACGGCATCGCCGCCCTGCTGCCGGGTGCCCAGCCCGTGCTGCTCACCAACCCCGTGGTGCGCCCCCACCTGCGCCGCCTGCTGGAGCGGGCCCTGCCCCACCTGGTGGTGCTGAGCCACAGCGAAGTGCCGATGGATGTCCGCGTCGTGAACCTGGGAACCGTCTCATGAAGGACCAATCATGCGCGTAAAGACCTTCGAAGCCGGAACCATGCAGGACGCCCTGGACGTCGTGAAGAAGGACATGGGCGAGGAGGCCTTCATCCTCTCCACCCGCACCCGGCGACGCCCCTCGGCCCTGGGCCTGGGCGAGGAAGCCGTCATCGAGGTCACCGCCGCCGTGGACGAGGCCCAGGCAACTGCCACCGTGGCGGCCGCTGGCGGCCCGCCCCTTACCTACGGCCTGCGCCCCGCCCTGGAGGCCCCCACCCCCGTACCGACCCGCAGCACCGCCCCGCCACCACCCCCCGTGGACCTGCAGCCCCTGCGCCGGGAGCTGCTGGAAATCAAGGGGGCGGTGGCGGCGCTGAAGGACCAGGAGACCCGCAATGCCACCATCCTCACCGAACTGGACCAGCTGAAGACGCTGCTGAGTCGCATCCAGCGCCAGGGCATGCCTCCCGCCCAGCTGCACCTGCCCTCCACCCTGCTCGAGCTCTACGGGGACCTGGTGGCCAACGACGTGGAGCCTCAGCTGGCCCTGCGCCTCTGTGAGTACGCCCAGCGGGCCCTCGCAGACCAGGACGGGGATGCCTCGGCGGGCCGAGTGGACCCCGAGCGGGCCCGCCTGTTCCTGCGGCGGGTGATCGCCGACTTCATCCCGGTGGCCCCTCCCATCCAGCTGGACCCCGGCAAGATGCGAGTGGCAGCCCTGGTGGGCCCCACGGGCGTTGGCAAGACCACCACCGTGGCCAAGCTGGCCGCCTACGCCCAGCTGAAGCTCAAGCAGAAGGTGGCCCTGGTCACCCTGGACACCTACCGCCTGGGGGCCGTGGATCAGCTCCAGCAGTACGCCCAGATCCTCCAGGTACCCATGCACGTGGCCCTGACGGTGGAGGACCTCCGCAGCGCCCTGCGCTTCTATCAGGACCGGGCCCTGGTGCTCATTGACACCCCGGGCCACAGCCCCAAGGACGCCGAGACCCTGGGCCAGCTGCGCGGCTTCCTCGAAGAGCTCCCGGATGTGGAGACGCACCTGGTGCTGTCGGCCACCACCAAGCCCCGGGACCTCCTGGAGATCGCCACCCGCTACGAGCCCCTCCACCCCACCCGTCTGCTCTTCACCAAGCTCGACGAGACTTCCACCTACGGACCGCTCCTCAGCACCCTGGTGCGGGTGAAGCGGCCCATCAGCTACCTGGCCACCGGCCAGGATGTGCCAGATGCGCTGGAACTTGCGACCAGCCGCCGGCTGGCCGATCTCATCCTTCCAGCAGCCGTGAAGGAGGCCCTGTGAGCAACGACCAGGCGTCCCGCCTCCGGCAGCTGGCCCAGGGGGTCCCCCATGAGGCGCCCCTCTTCGCCGCGCGGGTGGTGGCCATCACCTCCGGCAAGGGCGGGGTCGGCAAGACCAACGTGGTGGCGGGTCTGGCCCTGGCCCTCTCGCAGCAGGGTCAGCGGGTCGTCGTTATGGACGCCGACTTCGGCTTGGCCAACCTGGACATCCTGCTGGGCCTGTCCCCCAAGTACACCCTGGAGCATGTGCTGAAGGGCGAGAAGGTCCTGGAGGAGATCCTCCTGGACGGCCCCTCCGGCATCCGCATCATCCCCGCCAGCAGCGGAGTCCAGGAGATGACCCGGATCGACACCCTGGCCGAGCTGCGCCTGGTGCAGGGGCTCCAGCGGGTGGCGGAGACGGCGGACTGGCTGCTCATCGACACCGCCGCCGGCATCCACGACTCCGTCCTCAGGCTGCTCATGGCCGCCCAGGAGGTGATCCTGGTGACCACCCCGGAGCCCACCAGCCTGGTGGATGCCTACGCCATGGTGAAGGTGCTGCACCTGCGGGAGCCCGCCAAGCCCCTCTGGCTGCTGGTGAACAACGGCCAGAACCCGGAGGAGGCCGAAGAGACCGTGGAGCAGCTGCAGGCAGCCGTGGCGCGCTTCCTCGGCAAGCAGCTCCAGGTCCTGGGCATGATCCCAGGCGACCCCCATGTGCTGCAGGCCGTGCGGCAGCAGCGGGGAGTGGTGGACCTCTTCCCCCACTGTCCCGCATCATTAGCCTTCCAGTCCCTTGCCAATCAGCTTCTGCGTCGCGTGTCCCTTCAGCCCGACGGCTTTGCTACCTTCTGGAGGCAACTCGCCTCCGGCGACCCCCACTAGGATCCCGCATGCCTCCGACCCCGGATCAGCCCGTCGACCCTGGCATCTCCCTCCACCCGGAGGCCGAAAAGGCCGTCCAGGCGGCTCCGGCAGCCCTGCGTCCCTGGGCCGCCTTGGCCGCCGCCCGGGCCTATGGCAGGGCAGCGGGCATCCCCAACTCACCCATCCCGGCACCTCAGCCTCCGCCCCAGCCCCAGGTCCCGGCGGCTGCGGAGCCTCAGGAAGCCGCGGAGGCCCCGGAGCCCTTCGATCGCGAGAACCGCGAACAGATCATCAAGGACTATGTCCCCCTGGTGAAGTTTGTGGCGCACCGCATTGCCTCCCGCCTGCCCTCGCATGTGGAGCTGGACGACCTCATCAACAGCGGGATCCTCGGGCTCATGGACGCCATTGAGAAGTTCGAGCCGGCCCGGAACATCAAGTTCAAGACCTACGCCGAGCTGCGCATCAAGGGCGCCATCCTCGACGGCCTACGGGACCTGGACTGGGTACCCCGCAGCCTCCGCCGGAAGAAGAAGGACATCGAGACTGCTTACCACGCCCTCGAGCAACAGGCGGGTCGGGCGGCCACAGACGAGGAAGTGGCGGTTCGCCTGGGGATTCCCCTCGAGGAGCTCCACAAGAACCTCGACGAACTCAAGGGCGTCACCCTCGGCACCTTTGTCGAGGTGGGTGAGGACGGCGAGGGCGAGAGCATCATCAGCTTCGTACCGGACCCTGATGCCGAGGACCCCCACCAGACGTTCCAGGCCTCCGAGATCAAGGAGATCCTCCGGGCGGCCATGGATGTCCTGCCCAAGAAGGAGAAGTTCGTCGTCCAGCTCTACTACTTCGACGAGCTGACCATGAAGGAAATCGGCACGCTCCTTAACATCACCGAATCCCGGGTATCCCAATTGCATACCAAGGCCATGCTGCGCCTCCGGGGCAAGCTCCTGGAAAAGCACATTGAGGGATAATTCATGGCCAAGATCCTAAGCCAAGAGGAAGTCGACGCTCTACTTAAGTCGCACACCAAGCCCGCTGGCAAGGGTGCCGGGCCGGGCGGGACAGACTCGGGGACCTCCCGTGGGGCGGCAAAAAAAGCCCAGATCCAGCGCAAGGTCACCCTCTACAACTTCCGTCGCCCCGACCGGGTGAGCCGGGAGCAGATGCGCTCCCTGCACTTCATGCACGACCGCTTTGCCCGGAACTTCAGCAGCTCCCTCAGCGCCTACCTCCGCACCATTACCGAGGTCAACCTGGTGAGCGTCGAGCAGCTGAGCTACCAGGAGTTCCTGCTGTCGGTCCCCGACCCCACCTGCTTCAATGCCATCTCCATCAAGCCCCTGGAGGGTGCCCTCGCCCTTGAGGTGAACCCGACCTTGGTGTTCCCCATCATCGACAAGATGCTGGGCGGTCCCGGGGAGCCCATCAAGCAGCTGCGCACCATGACCGACATCGAGCAGAGCATCTTCGATGGCGTGCTCAAGCTGGTGCTGGAGGACCTGCGCGAGGCCTGGCGCGGCATCGTGGATCTGGACTTCCGCATCCAGGCCCGGGAGACCAGCCCCCAGCTCATCCAGATCGTGGCCCCGAACGAGGTGGTCCTGCTGGTGGTCTTCGAGGTCAAGATGGGTCCCGTCACCGGGATGATCAACCTGGCCATCCCCAGCATCATCCTCGAGCCGATCTCCAACAAGTTCGACCAGGAGATGTTCACGGGCTACAAGAAGTCCTCCTCCTTTGAAGAGGCTCGCCTGCTCATGGCCTCCCTCAAGCGCTGCCCCATGGAGGCCGCCGCCGAGATCCACGGCACCAGCCTCAGCATGGAGGAGATGCTCCAGCTGAAGCCCGGGGATCTGATCCCACTCACCAAGCGCTTCGATGCTGAGCTTGATTTGTGCGTGGACGGCATCCCGCGCTTCAAGGGTCTGGTGGCCCTGAACCCCAATGGCAAACGCGTGTTCCAAGTGACCGGCAGCCGGTCGGAAGGATGAACCATGGACGTTCGTGACAGCGAGTTCTTCCAGAAGATCGGTGGTGCCTTCGCCGAGAGCATGGCTTCGGTCTTCAGCATGCTTACGGGCCGGGACTTTCAGATCCAGGCCGCCCCGGGCGATGCCCTGGAGGCCCCAGCCGTAGCGGCCCTCCACGAGGGCACGGTCATTTTGGTCAAGGCCACCTACCAGAAGGGGCTCAGCGGCGCCCTGTACTTCAGCCTCCCCCTGAAGGAAGGCACCATCCTGGTGGACCTCATGCTGGGTGGCGAGGGCGCCCCTACGGAGGAGCTGGCGGGCGATTCCAAGGACGCCATGGCCGAGACCTTCAACCAGGTCATGGGCAGCGCCAACCAGACCCTCTCCGATCTTGGGGGTGAGACGTTCTCCATCACCAACGTGGAGATCACGGCCCTGGCCGCCGACCCCGCCGCCTTTGCGGAGCAGTTAGGGAGTGGGATCTTCCAGGACGTCGCCCTGGCCACGACCCAGGATGCCATTGCCACCACCGTCCACATCCTGTTCCCGGACCCGCTCCTCCAGCAGGTCAAGCGCAAGCTGGGCTACGGCGAGGCCGCCCCGCCCCCGCCCCCTGCGGCCGCTCCCCAGGCTGCGCCAGCCCCTCAGGCCTTCCAGGCCCCCCTCGCCGCAGGCCCCCTCCCGGACTCCGGCAACCTGGAGTTGCTCCTGGACATCCAGCTGCCGGTGGTGGTGCGCATGGGCCAGACCGAGATGCACATGGGCGAGCTGCTTAAGCTGACCCCGGGCGCCATCCTGGAGCTCAACCGCAGTGCGGATGCCCCGGTGGAGCTGCTGGTGAACG
>CAITBU010000489.1 GCA_903890595.1 uncultured Holophagaceae bacterium
GCGGCTGGAACGGCTCTTGGGGCCGCAGCCAGCCGCCGCCCCCTTGGGGATGCCCGCGGTGGGTCTAGGTGCATTCGTGTGCTTCCTGCGCCCGCAGGGCGTCTTCGTGTCCTTAGTGGAGCGCCCTTTTTAGCTGAGCTTGGCCGATAACCTAAATCTCCAAATCGGTGGCGACGTTTTTCCCCCGCAACACCCCGTCCCTCTCCGCGCCCCTCTGCTCCTCGGCCGTCCTCAGCGTTCCTATTGGCCTGTGCAGTTATCCTCGTCCATCCCTCTTATCCCCGTCAAAAGCACTTGAAACAGGGATGAAGGGGATGAAGGGGATAAAAGAAAAAGGCCCCGAAAGGCCTTGTTCTGTGGCGCTGATGCTCAGCCTCAGGCGGGCTGGGCGACCAGGGCGGGGAAGAAGCGGCGGATCTTGGCGGGGGCGGGGAACTCGGTCCACTCCCAGCTATCGGGGGCGGCCAGGATGGCCTGGGTCAGGGCCACGTGGAGGGCGTGGCCGGCCGCATGGGCCTCCACCAAGCCCAGCAGGGGGGCACCCAGGAGGGCCAGATCGCCCACCAGGTCGAGCATCTTGTGGCGGACGGCTTCGTCCTCGTAGCGGAGGGAGTCGTTCAGGGGGCCGTCGGCGCCGAAGACCACAGCGTTGTCCAGGCTGCCACCCAAGGCCAGACCGCGGGACCGCATGAGCTCCACTTCCTGCGCCAGGCAGAAGGTGCGGGCGGCACCCAGCTCCCGGCGGTACTTCTCGGGAGTCAGGGTGAGCTCCCGGCTCTGGCGACCCAGGGCGGGGATGGGGAAGTCGATGACGTAGCGGAGGCGGAAGCCGTCGTAGGGGAGGGCGCGGATCCAGCGGTCGCCGTTCTTTACCTCGATGGGGCGGGTGATCTTCATGAAGCGGCGGCGGCCGTCCAGGGTGCGAATGCCGGCCTGCAGGATGGCCTCGACCCAAGGGGAGGCACTGCCATCCAGGATGGGGAGCTCTTCGCCATCCACCTCGATGCGGAGGTGTTCGACCTCGAGGCCGCTCAGGGCGGACAGCAGGTGCTCGATGGTCTGGAGGCGCACGCCATCCTTCACCAGGGTGGTGGAGAGGACCAGGTCACCCGCCAGGGCCGCTTTCGCAGGGATCTCGGTGCCGGTGGGGGTGTGGACAAACACCAAGCCAGAAGCCGTCGCCACGGGGACGAGACGCACGGTGCAGGGCCGGTTCCCGTGCAGGCCATGGCCGGCGAGGGTGATCTCGCGGCTCAGGGTCTGGGGTGTGGCACTGCGGGGCATAGGGAGACCTCGCAGGTTCCGATGCCATATTTGTGCCAATATCTAATTTAAATCATTTCATGATTTAAATTAGATATAGAAAAACAGAATTGTGGGTTCTAAACCACACAGTGTGGTCAGCGGGGCCGGGCCCGCTCCCAGTCTTCGGGGGTGGTGAGCTTCAGGTTGGTGCTGGGGCTCTCGATGAGCTGGACCTTCAGGCCCAGGCGCTCCAGGAGGGCCACGTCATCCGTGCCGGTGAAACCGTCTGCCTCGGCGGCGGCGAAGGCCCGGAGCCAGGTGCCCAGGGTGGCGATCTGAGGGGTTTGGGCCCGGAAGAGCACGTCCCGGGGCTCGGTACCCAGCACCCGGCCGCTGGCGTCGACCCGCTTGAGGGTGTCCGTGGAGGGCTCCCCCAGGAGGGCGCCGTCCCAGCGGTCGAGCGCGGCGAGGGCCGCCTGCAGGGGTCCCGGGGGGGGGAAAGGACGGACGGCATCGTGAATCATCACCGGGGCCAGGGGCTGGAGGGGGAGGGCCTGGAGGGCGGCCAGCACGGACTGCTGGCGGGTCTCGCCACCCACGACCACCACACAGGGCACACCGAAGGCCCAGCCTTGGGCCTCCGCCAGGTGGGACTCGGGCACGGCCAGGGCGATGCCGGCCAGGGCGGGCATGCCCTTCGTCAAGAAGGCCTCCACGGTGGCTTGGAGCAGGGGGCGGCCGTCCCAGTCCCGGAACTGCTTGGGCACGCCGCCGCCCATGCGCACGCCCCGGCCCCCGGCGGGAATCACCAGGAAGGGGCGCAGGCCTTTAGCGCTGGCGGGTGATGAAGGGCTCGACACCGCGGTCCTTGAGGATCTTGGCCAGCTGCTGGGCGGTCTGCTCGGCATCCTGGCGGCTGGTGTAGCTACCAACGCGGACCCGCTTCACGGAGAGCCCCCCTTTGGTGGTGGCCGACTGCAGGGTGACCACGCCGAAGGTATTTTCAAGTTCGCGTGTAAGTGCTTCGATATTCTTGGGATTGGTCAGCGATGCCACCTGTACGACATAGGGGTTGGCCCGGTCGAAGGCCGGATCCAGCGCCACCGGCAGGCCCATGGCATCCACGGTGCGGAGGCGGATCCGGGCCGTCCCCTGGCCCTGGAAGCCCAGCTCCTTGGCGCCCCGGCGGGAGACATCCAGCACCCGGTTCTTGAGGAAGGGGCCGCGGTCGTTGACCCTCAGGACCACCCGCTTCCGGTTGTCCAGGTTCTCCACTTCCACAAAGGCGCCGAGGGGGAGGGTGCGGTGAGCGCAGGTGAACTGCTCAGGGTCGAAGGTGTCGCCGTTGGCCGTGGGCCGACCGGAGAAACCGTCGCCATCCCCGCCGTACCAGCTGGCCGTGCCCTCTTCAATGTAGGGCTGCCCCTCCAGGGCGCTGCTGCGACCGTGGGAGCCCGCCGGCGCCAGGGGCAGGGAGACCGGTGGCCGGGTGCAGTGGAGGGTGAAGCTGAGCAGCACCAAGCCCGCCAAGCCCGGGGTGCGCCACCTCATGATGCGGAGGAAGCCCCCTCTGCCAGGCACCACCGGAACTGGAGGGTCGAAGGCGACGTGGATCTCGTGGATCCATGACACGCACGCCTGACTCCAGTTGGATGGATGAAAGAGGGACAGCATCGGACTCCGCAAAGATCGGGCGGTTCATGATGACGAACCTGCCTCATATTCGAATTTTAGTATACGTAAACTGAGCCCACTTGTAAAGGACCGGTAATTCATTTCTAATAGGGGGCCCGAGTGGGCAATTTACTGCTTATCCGGTATCTGCCCCACCCGGAAGGGTTTGGGCCGATTCCCCTCGGCAAGGAACGGGGCGGGCAGGTGCTTGGCGGCTTCCCGGGCCACGGGCTCGGAGGCGAAGGCACCCAGGAACACCTGGTAGCAGGTCCGGCCGTCTCGCATGGCCATGGGCAGCACGAACAGGTCCGGATCCTGGTCCTTCAAGAGATCGACCGCGTGCTGGACGGTGTCCACCTGGCAGGCGATCTCCAGCCTCAGGGTCCAGCGGTTCTCCAGGGCCTTCCGCTGGGCTTCGCCCTGGCGCAGCACCAGGGGCCAGTCGCCCTTGGCGATGGCCTTCAGGCGGTCGGCCTTGGAGCCAGGACCCGTTGGGGCTGCCGAGGTGGCGGGGGCAGCGGCCTTGGGGGGCTCGGGCTCAGCCTTGGGTGCTTCGGCTGGCGTGGGGGTGGGGGCCGGTGTGGCCTCGGGTGGGGGCGCCACGGTGGGGGTCGGGGCGGGCACAGGAGCGGCCACGGCGGGTGTGGGAGTGGCCGGCGGAGGGACCCGCTTCCGGGCGGTCCAGCGGTAGCCCAGGACCAGCAGGGTGCTTAGGAGGATGACCGCGGCCAGGAGCCACCAGGGTTTGCGGGCCGGAGGGGCGTCTGCAGCCGGTTCCTCCGCCTCGGGGGCGGCGGGCTCGGCCTCGGAGAGGGGCTCCCGCTGGATGGTCAGGGCCGGCTCAGCTTCTGGCTCGGGGCCGGGCTCGGGCGTGGGCTCGGGAAGGGTGCTCATGGGGACCTCCGGCGGCAGGGGCGGGGCCTCGGGCTCCGGGGTGTCCCAGGAGGGCAGAGGGGCAGGCACGGTCAGGTACTCAGGGTCCGGCTCAAGCTCGGGCAGGGGCTCGAGCAGGGGCTCGAGCTCGGGCTCCGGCAGGAGCTCCTCCATGAGCGTCCCCTCCATGTCCTCGTGGCGGATGGGCAGGGGGCCGGTGATGACAGGCTCCGGCTGCTCAATGGCCAGCTCCAGGGCGTGGCGGTCCAGGGGCGGTAGCTGATGGAGGCGCCCCCAGCCCATCTCCCGGAGGAAGAGGGCAAAGGCCCCCAGGCGGAAGGGCTCGATGCTGGCCTCGCGGCTCAGCTCCAGGAGGGTCCGGCTGCCGTCCAGCAGGCCTGTGACTCTGGCGAGGTCCACGGGGAGGGGCATCTCCAGCAGGCGCCGGCCTTCCAGCACCACGACCTGGTTGAGGGGGCCCAGCTCGTCCAGCACCGCCTCCCGGTCCGCCAGGCTCATGACCCCCCCTAGGAGAAGGGCGGAGGTGTCGAAGGGCAGGCGCACGACGGTGGCGTCCAGGGGGCGGTCGTCGAAGGTGGGGGTCTCCTGGATGGCCAGACAGGCCCAGACCACGCGCTCCACCTGGGCCCGGGCTACCTCCAGGAGGTCCCGCTGGGTGATGAAGCCCATCTCGATGAGGTTCTTCCC
>CAITBU010000490.1 GCA_903890595.1 uncultured Holophagaceae bacterium
GCCAGCAGGCCACGATCTTTGGCATCTACGACCACTGCACCTGCGAGTTGCTCGGCATCCATGCCGCCCTCAAGGCCGACCGATACGAGGCCATCGTGCCCCTCCACCAGGCCTGCCGGGCCAGCTTCGGCGGCGTGGGGAAGGCCATCGCAGACGGCCTCAAGCTTCGCCACGACAGAGGCTCCGGCTCCAGGAGCATCGCGACTGGGAGGACGCGTATGCGTCCGATAGCTAGAGGGAGCCAGTTCATCTCCAGGGCCTTCCAGGCCGAACTGCGCTTCCTGGGCATGGACGCCAGTCCCTCCTTCGTCCGTGCCCCCGAAGGCAACGGCTGCATCGAGCGCTTCTGGCGCACCCTTAAGGAGCAGCTTCTCTGGATCCACGCCTTCGCCAACATCGAGGACCTCAACCAGGCCCTCCAGGAATTCCGCGATCTCTACAACCACCAGTGGCTGATCGAACGCCACAACCACCGGCCTCCCGCACTGGTCCGTCAGGACCTCCTTGGCGCCGGGGACGCCGCGTGAATACACTCAACCATCTGTCCAAGAAATACCGGGCGGTTCAGTTAATGATAAAATTACAAAATTTTATAAATCTGATGATAGCTTTTCCGCGAATCTTGTTCCCGCCCCGCAGGGTAAATCAGATACTGATTTCATCACTGGTTTGCTCTCTACAGCCGACAAATACAATGAAACTCCCGTGGGTTATAAGTACTTTCCATCGGGAGGGGATAATGGAAATTGTCTATCCCTAGAATCCTTTCTATTGATGCAGAACGGCGTCTCCCCAGCTGTAACCGCAAAAGCGCTTGATCACCCTGGCTTGGATGTAGGCGCAGACAAGGTGATAACCCCCAAGGTAAAAGAACCACCTAAAAAACGAGAAGAGGGAACCAAGTGATGAAAAGCGACCGCCTCCGAATTTATCTCCATGCTATTGCGGTGACCGCGATAGTCGGTACAGTTTCGTGCGACAAAGAAAAACTACAGAAAGCCATGGCTGGCAAAACCAAATCCGAGATAATTCGGCTTTGCTTAGCCGAACTAGAGAATCCGATTCACATTGAAGTTGACCACTACACTTATGAAATTAAATCCGTTGATGATCTAACCAAATTCAGTGCTCTGGAGGCATCTGGATTTTGGGAGATCCAAGTTTCTAGCGGCAATTTATTCAACAAACGATCTTCACTTGGGGTTACTTTTAATAATAATATTTGCGTTAAAGCTGAAAAATATAAATCACGAGCCATTTAGAATTTCGATCCCCTCATTACCGGACATCCTTGGTCCATGTGTCCCTTCCCATCCTCACCAGGAACGAAGTGATGCAAGCAAGCACGCCGAGCTGGTGGGCTCTGCTTTGTGTGGTGGTGCGTGGGCAGGTGACGATTCAGGACATCGACAGGGACCGGGGGACGCTCATGGTCCGTGAAGGCAAGGGGAAGAAGGATCGAATGATCCCCATCGGTGATCGCGCCTTGGCGTGGATCGCAGCTTATAGGGACCGTGCCCGTTCTGAGTTGCTAGGGGACAAGCCCGATGATGGGGCTCTGTTCCTGAACAGCCTGGGGAATCCACTCAGACCCTTCCACCTGACCATGCTGACGAAGAACTACATCACCAAGGCAAAGATCGGGAAGGAAGGCTCCTGCCATATCTTCCGGCATAGCTGCGCCACAGTTCTCCTAGAGGGGGGAATGGACACACGGCACATACAAGAAATCCTCGGACATGCCAGCCTGGAGTCCACGCAGATTTACACGCGGGTGAGCATCCAGAAGCTGAAGGCACTCCATACGGCTATCCATCCGGGGAAGATGCCCGAGGTCGGGAAGCACTGATGGGGTTGCCCGACCTGTCAGCCGCCTCCGGCTGGACCAGCCGAGGACATGCCTAGGAATGCCCCCGTTTCCGTTGTTGATTTCTCGACATGCATAGAAAATCGAAAATTCTACACATATTCTTCTGGACATGCGTAGGAAATGGGGGTTTTCTATGTGTATTCAGCCCTGGAATTTGACATGACTACGCTCAACCCTCTGGAAAACCTGGACCCGGCTCGCTTCGACACACCGAGGATTCTGAAGAAGTTGGCGAGCGCCAGCCGCCGCCTTGCGGAGCTGAAGGGCGTGGCAGCCACGATCCCGAATCAGGGAATCCTCATCAACACCCTGGGCTTGCAGGAAGCCAAGGATAGCTCTGAGATCGAAAACATCGTCACCACCCACGATGAGTTGTTCAAGGGGGATGACCCAGCTCAGGACGCAATTGACGCAGCAACAAAGGAAGTCCTGAGATACCGCCATGCCCTTCGCCGAGGGTTCAACTTGGTAAAGGAAACAGGGCTGCTGACGCTAAATCACATCCTTCAGGTTCAGGAAGTGCTGGAGCAGAACCGCGCCGGTTTCCGGAAGCTACCCGGAACCGCGCTGAAGAACAGCGCGGGTGAAGTTGTCTACACGCCGCCCCAGGACCAGCAGGAAGTCCAGCGGCTCATGGGTGATCTGGAGAAGTTCATCAACGGGGATGTTCCCTTCGAGGTGGACCCGCTCATCAAGATGAGCCTGATCCACCATCAGTTCGAGAGCATCCATCCGTTCTATGACGGTAATGGGCGCACGGGGCGAATCGTGAACGTCCTCTACCTCGTGAAGGAGGACCTCCTGGACATTCCCGTGTTGTATCTCAGCAGCCGGATCGTCCAGACGAAGGCTGAGTATTACCGGCTCCTTCAGGCTGGGCGGGAAGAGGACGCCTGGGAAGACTGGGTGTTCTACATGCTGGACATGGTGGAACACACCGCCGCCAAGACCATCCAGACCATCGGCGCCATCAAGAATGTGCTTCAGGACTACAAGCACCGCATCAGGGCGAAGCACAAAGGGTTCTACAGCCAGGACCTCATCAACAACCTGTTCACCCATCCCTACACGCGGATCGAATACCTGATGCAGGACCTGAACGTGTCGCGCACCACAGCAACAAGTTATCTGGACAGACTCGCCGAGGACGGATTTCTGGTGAAGCAGAAGAGAGGGCGGGGGAACTACTACATCAACATCGCACTCACCGCGATCCTCATGGGGCGCAGTGCTGAGGGCACGGCTGAGTAAACACGATCACCAGTAGCCGTGAATGGAAGGGAAGGAATTCAAGCCCGAGGCGGGATAGCTCCGTTTCGGGCTTTTCCTTTTGTTGCCTGCTCTGAATTGCTAACGTCAACACCAGCGCCAACGCCCACCACTGCTGCTTAAAAGTGCATCAGGGGGGTATCAAGTAATAGGCTGAAGGACAGTTCTTTGAAATGCCTTTTAGCTAAAGGGAATTTTGTGTCTCTTAACTAGGATCTCAGTGGCGCTGCCATAAGCAGGCGCGCTTCTATGCCCCCATGTATGGCAGGTTCCTGAGCCCTGACCCGGCGCGAGACCAGCATTTTGAAGAGACGCCGAGCTGGAATATTTACTCGTATGTTCAGAACAACCCATCGATGGCAATCGATCCCAACGGGATGGAACACTATTGGGTTGTAGTAAACTCCCTCAGATATTCCAGGGTGCTGCCCAAGCCTTACATGGTGCGCCACCCTAGAGATGCCCCTGATTAGTCTCCCGGCAAATGCCCGCTGGTTCGGTTACCCGTACTTCGCCCTGCCGCTGGTTGCCTGGACACTCACACTGTAGGCGGCTTGGCAAGATGGCAGGAGCTCGTGTCGCCGGACTGAACCTAGCCAAGAGGCCGACTTATTCGAGCCCCTACACCCAGCCACTCTTCCGCGCTGCCTCGGTCTGATAGGTCCAGGCCAGAAACCGGCTCTGCTTCTGGCCTTGGGCCATGGGGATGGTGCGGAGGTCGGCGGTGCCGGCCTGGTGGAGGGCTCGGCGGAGGCCGGGCAGCTCGGCGGAGCGGGAGACCAGGGTGGTGAACCAGAGCACCTGGTCTGAAAGGTCCCGGCTCTCGGCGATCATGCGGCGGATGAAGCCCGCTTCGCCGCCCGGACACCACAGCTCCGCGCCCTGGCCGCCGAAGTTGCGGGCGGGGCCTGGGCCGCTGCGCCCCAGCTTGCGCCACTTGGTCTGGGCGGCCTCCTGGGCCTCCCGCAGAGAGGCGTGGAAGGGCGGGTTGCAGAGGGTGGCGTGGAAGCGCTCGCCGGGGCGCACCACCCCTCGGAAGAGGGCGGCGGGGTCGGCCTGTAGCCGCAGCTCTAGAGAGGTCCCCAGGCCCAGGTTGGCGGCGAGGATGCGGGCTGCAGCGGCCAGAGCCACCGGATCGATGTCCGAGCCCACGAAGGACCAGCCATAGGCCCCGTGTCCCACCAGGGGGTAGATGGCGTTGGCGCCCACACCCAGGTCCAGGACGCGCACCTGGGGCCCCCGGGGCAGGGCGCCGCCCTGGCTCTCGGCCAGCAGGTCCGCCAGGTGGTGCAGGTAGTCGGCGCGCCCGGGCACGGGGGGGCAGAGGTAGCCCGGGGGGATGTCCCAGCCCTGGATGCCGTAGGCGTCCGCCAGCAGGGCCCGGTTCAGGGCCTTCACGGCCGCCGGGTCGGTGAAGTCGATGGTGGCCCCCCCGTGGGGCGCCCGCCGCAGGAAGGGGCCCAGGGCGGGGCTGGCGGCCACCAGGCGGGGCAGGTCATAGCCGCTCGCATGCGCGTTGCGGGGATGTAGGCCGGGCTTAAGCGGCGGGTCAGGTCGGGCGGGAGATCCCATCCAGGCAGTGTCCCCCGGACGTGGACCTCTGCGCCAGGGGTCGTTCACCAGGGGTGGTGGTGGTTCA
>CAITBU010000491.1 GCA_903890595.1 uncultured Holophagaceae bacterium
ATCAATGATGGCACCGGCCTGGGGTCGGCGACGATGGGAACGGGGCCCATGGGTCTCGGGGGCGGGTGCCGCACGAGAAGGGTGGCCAGAGAGGATGACGAGGCCGGGGTTGCCTTTCTTAAGCCACCTATTATGGCTGTTGCGGGCTTCTATAGGGAAAAGGCTTGACCATCAGCACAAGGATTTTTTTCTATTTTTTGACCATAGGGGCGCCAACCCGCCCCCCAACGACTGTCCCTGAACCCTCCCCTGCGAGAGACTGGAACCCCAGGAGCCTGCATGCCCCGATATGCCCGCCGTGTTGGCCGCGAAGTCCTGGAAGGGCATCCCCGGCTCCCGCCCTGGATTGCCGCCCTCCAGCTCCCGGGAGCGTCAGGATGGGGGAGAGTGGCTCCGCCGCATTAGATAAAGACCTTGGTACAGCATCTCTTCCCAACAGCCGCTTCACACCAGCGGAGGGTCTTATCTCTCAGCACGTCTGCGAAGGCTTTGGCCACGGGAGAGAGCGGCACGTCGGATCTGGTAATGATCCCGATTGAGCTCTCGGGCGGCGCTGAGCTGAAGTCGACGGCACGGATTCCCGCCAGCTCAGGGCACTCCAGCAAGCCTCTTGGCATGAAGGTCACCACATCGGAGTTCCGAACGATGGCCAGGGCGGAGAGAACCGACTCGCACCGGAGGATGCGCTGGGGAGGAGGGAGTCCGGCCTCGGCGAAATAGCCGAGGAGCTTGGTCCCCAGCCCATGGGTCCCAAAGCTCGTAGCCAACCACTCCACGTCCACCAACTCAGGGAGCTTCCGGGCCTTGGCCAGCGGATGATTGTCGCGCATGGCCACGACGTTCGAGGCCCTGAACCAGCGCTCGAAGGCCAGGTCCTCGCCGACGTGGTCCCCGGCGATGATCATGATCCCGAAGTCCAGCTTGCCCTGCCGGATCCCAGGGATGGTGATGCCTTCCAGTCCCTCCACCACGTGCAGATGGACGTTCCTGTACTTTCTGCGGAAGGCGGCCACCGCATGGGGCAGCACGGTGAGAGCAACCAGCGGTGTCACACCGACAGAGACGGAGCCTTCATCCACACCCTTCATCTGCCGGATCTCGCTCTTGGCCAGGTCCGCCTGGCGGACGATCAGCTTGGCGCGCACCAGCAGGCGGGTCCCATCCTCTGTCAGGTGCACCCCGCGAACGCTCCGATGGATTAGGGACACGTCCAGGTCCTGTTCCAGCTCCCGGAGGGCCTTGGTGAGGGCCGACTGAGACAGGTTCATCTTCCGGGCAGCACCCCGGATGCTGCCGGTCTCTACGGCGATCAGGAAGGCATTGAGCTGATGAAGTTTCATGGCTTCTCCGGGGGATGGCCTGAGCTCTTTTGGTGGTCATCTCGCCTAAAAATGTGCCTTTTCGATGCATTTGGATTCTACATACTTCCCTCAACGAATTACCAACCTTTAAAGACGACTCTTCGGTCATTCAAGGATTTCCCTCCCCCCTCAGGCCTTATTCGCCCGGATCTGGGTCTGCCTAATCAACAAGGAGTCAGCAATGACTGCCACACCGACCCCCCTCGGCTCGAATCCGAAAACCGTCGACACCAGCCCCTACAGCTGTCCCCCCAGCGTGCTCTTTGGCATGTGCATCGGCGTATCCATCTACTGGCTGTTCGCCCTATCCATGAACCCCATGGTGCCGAGCATCGCCAGGGATCTGGGCCTCGCCCTGGGCGTGGCGGACCCCAACCTGTCGCTGGCAGTCAGCATGGCCGGCCTAACGGCAGGAATCTGCATGATGCCCATGGGTGGCCTCGCCGACCAGTTCGGGCGGATCCGCTTGACCCGGATCGGCCTCGCGCTGGGCCTGATCGGTGCACTCCTGTGCGGTCTGGCCCCCAGCATCTGGCCCCTGGTGGCCGGCCGCTTCTTCCTGGGTCTGTCCGCAGCCATCGTCATGCCCGCCACCCTGGGCCTGGTGAAGGTCTATTACAACGATGCGGATCGCCCCAAGGCCATCAGCTACTGGTCCCTCTCCACCGCCGGCTGCGCCAGCTTCTCCAGCCTCTTCGGCGGCGTGATGGCCACCCAGGTGGGTTGGCGCTGGGCCTTCCTCCTGGCCGTGCCCTGCATCCTGGTCTCGTTTGTCCTCCTTCGCTCCGCCCCTGAGCGGAAGGCTGTGAGCACCGGCAAGCGCCCCTTCGACATCATCGGCTTCTCGGCCCTCATCATCGGCCTCCTGGCCCTGAACCTCTTCATCAGCAAGGGCAAGGCCTGGGGCTGGACCAGCATGACCTCCCTCAGTTGCCTGGGGCTCTTCGGCCTGATGCTGGCGGTCTTCATCCCCAACGAGAAGCGCCACGCGGCACCCATCGCTGACCTCAGCCTGTTCAATCGTCGCGCCTACACCGGCACCGTGATCGCCAACCTGTTCGTCAACTCCCTCTTGGGCGTGCTGGTGGTCATCATGATCTACCTCCAGAAGGGTCGGGGCCTGACCGCCATGCAAGCCAGCCTCCTGACGCTGGGCTACGCCACGGCAGTGCTCTCCCTCATGCGGGTCGGCGAAAAGGTCGGCCAGCGCATGGGCCCCAGGTTCCCCATGGTCCTCGGCTGCCTAAGCCTGATCGGCCTGGTCGTGCCCCTGTCCTGCACCTTCGTGGTGAGCAACACGGCCTACTTCACCCTCGTGTTCTTCGGCCTGGCCTCCCTGGGTGTGGGCCTCGGGCTGTTCATGACGCCAGCCACGAGTGTGGCCATCGGTGAGGCACCTGCCGAGAAGGCGGCCCTGGCGGGCGGCATCTTCAAGATGGGCAGCTCCCTGGGCGGCGCCTTCGGCATCGCCATCCACCTGGCCATCTTTGGCGCAGTGCTGCAGAGCACCAAGAGCATCCACCTGGCAGCCCAGTACAGCATCGGCTTCGGCCTCGTCGCCGCCGTCGTGGCCTCCGCGGTGTCCTTCCTCCTGGCGCCGGGCAAGAAGAAGTAGCTCCTTCTTCGCGCTGCGGCTCCCCTCCCGCTTACTCCCTTTCTGTCTCGTCCTCTGGAGTCCCCCATGAACCGCTCTGCCCTCTCGATCCTGGCCCTCTGTGCCGGCCTGCCCGCGCTGGCCCAGACACCTGCGAAGGAGCTCTCCATCGGCTCCGACAATCTCAATGTTGGCGTGTATGCCACCATCGACGTCGGTGTCGGTACCACCTCCCACAGCCTCAACTTCGACCCCAATCTGGTCTGCGATACGGCTCCCGTCGTTGTGTTCGGGAAGAACCGCGCCACAGGCATGATCAGCGGGGGACTCTCCATGTCCCGCTGGGGCATCGCGGGCAGCTTCAAGGTGTCCGAGGACTGGAAGGCCATCCTGGTCCTGGAGTCGGGCTTCGTGGTCAACGCCGGGACCACCGGCAACTCGGCGCTGGGGCTTGCCCAGAACCGGCTCACCGGACCCAACTGGGCGGGTGATTCCTCGGTTGATGGCCAGATCTTCAACCGCGCCAGCTATGTGGGCCTGGCCTCGGACAAATACGGCACCCTGACTTTTGGCCGCAACAACAGCATCGGGATCGACATCCTGGTGCCCTACGATCCCCTGCTCACAGCCCTGGTGTTCAGCCCCCTGGGCTTTTCGGGATCCTACGGCGGCGGTGGGGCCACCGACAATTCCCGCGTGGACAGCAGCATCAAATACAAGGTGAAGGTCGGGGACTGGAACGCAGGTGTCCTCTACAAGTTTGGTGGCGTCGCGGGAGCCAGCAGCGCGCAGACGGGCAGCCAGTTCAACCTCGGCTATGAGCGTGGCCCCTTCGGAATCCAGACCAGCTACATCACCTTCAAGGATGCCTTCAGCGTCTCGAACCCGGGCGGGACTCAGGCGCTCGGGACCATCTCCTGCTCAGCCTTCGATACGTCCGCCTTCATGGTCGCCGCCAAGTACTCCTTCGGCCCGCTGGTCCTGAAGGTCGGCCATGAGCAGATGAGCTACAAGAATCCCAGCCATCCCGACCAGGACAAGGCCCTGACCAGCCTCTTCGGCCAGGTGGTCGGCAGCTGGAACCATGCGCCCTACTCCACCGGCACCAAGAAGCTGCATGTCACCTGGGGGGGTGGCAACTATGACTTCACGAACAAGCTGACGCTCTATTTGGGTTGCTACTACGTGAAGCAGGACGATTACTCCGGTGCGCCCGCAACGCTTTCCGGCAAGAGCTCCGGCAACACCACCTACTCCTCCGGGATCCTCGACTACAAGTTCACGAAGCGGCTCGACGCCTACGTGGCCTACATGGGTGTTTACGCCAAGGGAGGGCCCAATGCCGGGCTGCCCTTCCACTCCAACGAGACCGCTGGTGTGGGGCTGCGTCTGAAGTTCTAGCTGCACCGAAGGCGGGGCTCCCGTTCTCTTCCCCAAGGTCCGCCTTGGCTGGGAGCCCCGCTTCTCTCTTGAACCCGCAACCCAGGGTTCCGCCACGAGCGGGCGAACCCTTGCCGCGATTGCTCAAAAGTCACCGTTCAACCAGGGAGCCCTGTCATGAGCCCGTTTGTCCGCACGCTTTCCGCCGAAATCGACAAGGTCCTGCTGGACGCTGAGGCGCTCTACAAGGACCTGCACCAGAATCCCGAACTCTCCCATCAGGAGTTTCGGACCGCTGGCGTCGTGGCTGCCCAACTTCGCGCTGCTGGGTTCCAGGTCACCGAGAAGATCGGGGGGACCGGGGTGGTGGGTGTTCTGGAGAATGGCGAGGGCCCCACCGTCATGATGCGCGCCGATATGGATGCCCTACCCATCAAGGAGGCCACCGGAGTCCCCTACGCCAGCACCTGTGAGGCTGTTAACGCAAAGGGCGAGACCGTCCCCGTGTCCCACGCCTGCGGCCACGACATGCACATCACCTGGCTGCTTTCCTCGGCCAAGGTGCTTTCCGAAGCCCGCCAGGACTGGCGCGGCACGGTGGTGGCGCTCTTCCAGCCGGCCGAAGAAAACGGGGCGGGTTCCCAGGCCATGCTCGATGACGGCCTGACCGAGCGCATCCCGAAACCCGACGTCATCCTGGGCCAGCACCTGCTGCAGTATCGGGCGGGGGTGGTGGGCTTCCGGGCCGGCCAGATCCTCACGGCCGGCGACAGCCTCCAGGTCCGCTTCTTCGGCAAGGGTGGCCACGGCGGCATGCCCCAGAACGCCGTAGACCCCATCCTGATGGCCGCCTCTGCGGTCCTGCGCCTCCAGGGCATCGTCGCCCGGGAAGTCTCTCCCCAGCAGGTGGCTGTGGTCACCGTCGGCGAGTTCCACGCGGGCATCGCTGAGAACATCATCCCGGCGGAAGCCATCATCAAGCTGAACGTGCGCACCACCGATTCGGCGGTCCGGGACCACGTGCTGGCGGCCATCCGGCGCATCTGCATCGCCGAGGCCCAGGCCTCGAACGCGCCGCGGGAACCGGAGTTCACGAACATCAGCAACTTCCCCCTCACGGTGAACGATGCCGACGTCACCCGGCAAGTCGCCGATGCCTTCCGCAGCCAGTTTGGCGAGCAGGTGGTGGAGACCCCGTCCCTGGGGGCCAGCGAAGACTTTGGCCGCTTCGGCAAGGCCTGGAATGTGCCCTACACGTACTGGTTCGTGGGGGGCTGCTCTCACGAGAAGTACGACCAGGCCAAGCAGGACGGCACCGTGGCCCAGCTGCCCGGCCCCCATTCCCCCTTCTGGGCTCCCGCTCTGGAGCCCACCTTGAGGACGGGGATCGAGACCAGCCTGGCCGCCATGGGCACTTGGCTGGCCAAGGCGCCAGCCTGAGCTCTCCTGCGCCCTGCGCCATGGCTAAGCCGTTCTCCTACCCTGCGGCGCCGGTCGTTAACCCCATCCCCGAGGTGGCTTTTACCCTCAACCTGGGGCGCGCGCTGCAGGAGTTCGGGGTCAGCGCCCAAACACTAGAAAATGCCCTTGGGCGGCTGGCCCTCCACCTGGGCCTGGAAGGCGCGGTCTACGCCACGCCGACCGGGTTCCTCGCCTCCTTCCAGAAGGCTGGTGGGACCAGCAAGACCTACCTGATTCGCACCGGCAGCTACGGTGCGAACCTGGCGAAACTGGCAGAGACCGAGGCCCTGGTAGACCGGGTCATCGACGACGGGGTGGGCGTCCAGGAGGCGCTCGAGCAGCTGGAACAGATCTCCCGGCGTGGTCCTCAGTTTGGCCCCGCCATCCAGGTCGGCGCCTACGCCATTGCGGCCATGGGCATGGCCGTGGTCTTCGGCGGCGGCTGGCGGGAGGCCCTGCTCAGCGCCCTGATTGGCAGCCTGGTGGGCCTGGCCGCCCAGCTCTTGGAACAGAAACGCAACCTGCTCATCCTGGCCCCGCTGGTGGGGGGCATCATCAGCAGCCTCGGTGGCATCGTCCTCGGGAACCTGCTGCCTTCCGCCTCCCACACCATCCTCATCCTCAGTGGCTTCATCGTCCTGGTTCCGGGGCTTGGGCTGCTGGTGTCCATGCAGGAGCTCGGCACGGGGAACCTCGTGGCGGGGTCCTCGCGGCTGGTGGGTACCGGCTTCGTGCTCATGCTCCTGGCCTTCGGCGTCGCCATCGGCCAGCGGCTGGGAAATGTTTGGTCTGTGGGTGTGGTCGCCGAACCACTGGCCCTGCCGTACTGGGCCATCCCACCGGCCATCGCCCTGGTGGCCCTGGGCTACCTGGTGGTGTTCCAGGGCGCCCTCCGGGACTACGCCTGGACCCTGGCCGCGAGCCTCCTGGCCTACGGCAGCGCCCGGCTGACCACCCAGTTGATGGGCCCGGAGGTCGGTGCAGGCATCGCAGCCCTGGTCCTGGGCGCGGTCTGCAACCACTACTCCCGCCGCACCCGGCGCCCCGGCGCAGTCCTCCTGTTGCCCTCTCTCATGCTCGTCGTGCCGGGCAGCAAGGGCTTTCAGGGCCTGTTGTTGGTCCTCCACAAGCACACCCTGGAGGGCCTCCAGGCGGGCTTCCAGTCACTCACCGTGACAGTGGCGCTCATGCTCGGTCTCCTACTCGCCAATGTGCTGGTGCCCCGGCAGAGGTTCTGAGGACCAGGGCTGGGCCAGGAATTCCAAATGAACACCTTTTAGATTCACCCAATAAAAAATTCCGTCTTTTGGTATTCACACGACGTTCTCAAACTCAACCCATAAGTCGCAAACGTCCCTTGGCAGAACTCCCTGAAGTCACCGGCAAGGAAGTGATCCACCTCCGCTGCCGCCCCGCGCAGAAAGGAATCGCGATGACCATCCCCCAAGCATTGCGTCAGGCCGACCCCGCCATCTCCGAGGCCCTCGAGCTCGAGGTTGTCCGGCAGCGCCAGAACCTGGAGCTGATCGCCTCCGAGAACTATGCCTCCCTGCCCGTCCTGCAGGCCATGGGCACCCACTTCGCCAACAAGTACGCCGAGGGCTACCCTGGCCGGCGCTACTACGGCGGCTGCGTGAACATGGATCGGGTCGAGGACCTGGCCCGCAATCGCGCCAAGGAGCTCTTCGGGGCCGACCACGCCAACGTGCAACCCCACAGCGGCGCCCAGGCCAACATGGCCGTCTATTTCGCCGTCCTCAAGCCCGGCGATACGGTACTTGGACTGGATCTGGCCCATGGGGGTCACCTCACCCACGGGCACCCGCTCAACAGCTCTGGACTGCTCTACAAGTTCATCGGTTACCACGTGAGCCGGGACACCGAGCGGGTGGACATGGACGAGGTCCGCCGCCTGGCCCAGGAGCACAGGCCCCGCATGATCGTGGTGGGGGCCTCGGCCTATCCCCGGATCTTCGATTTTGCGGCCTTCCGGGCCATCGCGGATGAGGTGGGCGCCCTGGTGATGGTGGACATGGCCCACATCGCGGGACTGGTGGCCACGGGTCTGCACCCCAGCCCCGTCCCCCACGCCGACTTCGTCACCTCGACCACTCACAAGACCCTGCGGGGCCCCCGGGGCGGGCTGATTCTCTGCAAGGAAAAGTACGCCAAGGACCTGGATCGTGCCCTCTTCCCCGGCGTCCAGGGGGGGCCCCTGATGCATGTGATCGCCGCCAAGGGGGTGGCCTTCGGGGAAGCTTTGCGCGCCGACTTCAAGACCTATCAGCAACAGGTCCTGCGCAACGCATCCTGTCTGGCCTCCGCCCTGACCCAGAAGGGCTGGCGGGTGGTCTCTGGAGGCACCGACAACCACCTGCTCCTGGTGGATGTATTCGGCCAGGGAATCATGGGCAACGAGGCGGAAAAGACCCTCGACCACGCCGGCATCACGGTCAACAAGAATGGAATTCCCTTCGACCCCAATCCGCCCATGAAGCCCTCGGGAATTCGCCTTGGTTCACCGGCGGTCACCACCCGGGGCATGAAGGAACCCGAGATGGAGCTCATCGCCGGGTGGATCGATACAGCCCTCCGGAACCGCACCGATGAGGCCGCTGTGGCCCAGGTCCAGCGGGAAGTCTTCGAGCTCACCAGCCATTTCCCCATCCCGGAATAGCACCACCCCCACACCCCATGCCCGTCCACGCTGCCGGAGCCACCATGTCCGAGACGAAGAAGACACCCCTGAATGCGGCCCACCGGGCCCTCGGCGCCAAGATGGTCGACTTTGGCGGCTGGGACATGCCGGTCCAGTACCCCCAGGGGATCATTGCGGAGCACATCGCCGTACGCACCAAGGTCGGACTCTTCGACGTCAGCCACATGGGGGAGCTCCGGGTTCAGGGTCCCCAGGCCATGGCCTTCCTCGACTGGCTGACGCCCAACGCGGTCGCACGCCTGGCCAAGGGTCAGATCCACTACACGGCCTTCCTCTATGAGAACGGCACCTTCGTGGATGACCTGCTGCTCCACAAGATCAGCGACGACGAGTACCTGCTGGTGGTGAACGCCTCCAACATCGAGAAGGACTTCGCTTGGGTACAGGAGCACGCGGCTGCGTGGCAGGTCACGGTGACGAACGAGAGCGACGCCACGGGGCAGATCGCTCTGCAGGGTCCCCTCTCGCTGGAGGTGCTGCAGCCCCTGGTGGACATCGACCTCTCCGAAATCAAGTACTACTGGTTCGCCTACGGGAAGTTCCAGGGGCTGCCGGTCATGATCTCGCGGACGGGCTACACCGGAGAGGATGGCTACGAGATCTACTGCCCCGCCGCCAGCACTGAATCCGTCTGGAACGCTGTCATGGCGCAAGGGCAGCCTCTTGGTCTGATACCGACGGGCCTGGGCTGCCGGAACACCCTGCGCCTGGAAGCCAAGATGTCCCTCTATGGGCACGAGATTGATGACACCACCAACGCCCTGGAAGCTGACCTGGGTTGGATCATCAAGCTCCAGAAGGGCTTCTTCCTGGGCCGGGACGAGCTGCTCTTGGCCAAGGCCCGGGGCCTGACCCGCAAGCTCGTCGGGTTCCGGATGCTGGAGAAGCGGGACATCGCCCGGGATCACATGAACGTCCTGGTGGATGGGCTGGTCGCCGGCCATGTCACCAGCGGCGCCCCCAGCACCACCTGCGGCATCAACCTGGGGCTCTGCTATGTGCCGCTGGCCTCCACAGAGATCGGGACCCGGATCCAGATTGAGATCCGCGGCAAGGCCTGTGAGGCCGAGGTCGCAGCCACACCCTTCTACAAGCGCGCGAAGTAATTCCCCCCCAACCCAAGGCCGGCTTCGAAGCCGCCGGCCCGGCCACTGATGGAGGTCACCATGTATCCTGCTGACGCGAAGTACACCAAGAACCACGAGTTCATCCGGCCCCTGGGGGACGGCACCGCCCTGGTGGGCATCACCACCTACGCCCAGGAAGCCATGGGGGACGTGGTGTTCGTCGACCTGCCAGAAGTCGGCGAGAGCTTTGAGGCTGGCGCAGAGTTCGGCACGGTGGAGTCCGTCAAGACCGTTGCTGAAATTTTTCTGCCGTCCTCCGGGGAAGTCGTGGAGCTGAACACCGAGCTGGAGTCCCACCCAGAGTTCATCAACGAGGACGCCTTCGGCAAGGGCTGGCTCATCAAGATCCGCCTCGCGGGCGACCTGAACCCTGAGCTGCTGGATGCCACCGCCTACGCGCAGTTGGTGGCGGAAGAGAGCCACTGAACCTTTCTTCTCCTGGAGGCCGCCATGCGCTACCTGCCCTCATCCCCCATCGAGGACCGAGCCCTCCTGGACGCCATCGGCGTCGCGGATGCCGAAGCCCTGCTCACGGGCATTCCAGAACCCCTGCGCCTGCGGCGGGAGCTGGACCTCCCAACCCAGTCCTCGGAGCAGGAGGTAGCCGGGCAGATGCAGGCCATGGCCAACCGGAACACGCGCTTCTGCGCCCAGTTCCTCGGGGCAGGGGCCTACGACCACTTTGTGCCCTCAGCCATCGACGCCCTCATCAGCCGGCAGGAGTGGTTCACGGCCTACACGCCCTACCAACCCGAGATCAGCCAAGGCACCCTGCAGCACCTCTTCGAGTACCAGACCCTGATCTGCGATCTGACCGGACTCGAGGTCACCAACGCCAGCCTCTACGACGGCGGCACATCCTGTGTGGAAGCCGCCCTCATGGCGGTGCGCGTGGCCAAGAAGCGGCACACGGTGCTGGTGAGCCGTGGCCTCCACCCCCTCTACCGCGACGTCCTCGCGACCAACTTCGCACCCCATGCAGAGCTGAACCTGGTGGAAGTGGGCCTCAAGGACGGCGTCACAGACCTCGCTGATCTGCAGGCGAAGCTCAGCAGCGACGTGGCCGCGGTGCTGGTCGGCTATCCCAACTTCCTAGGGGCTGTGGAGGACCTTGCAGCCCTGGCTGGCCCCATCCACGCTGCGGGAGCCTTGTTGGTGAGCGTCACCCAGGAGGCCTTTGCCTTCGGCTGGCTGGAGGCCCCGGGCAGGGTGGGCGCCGACATGGCCTGTGGCGAGGCCATGAGCCTGGGCAACAAGCCCACCTATGGCGGCCCCTTTCTGGGCTTCCTGGCGGTGAAGGATGCCCACAAGCGCGAGCTTCCGGGCCGGTTGGTGGGGCAGGCCAAAGACCTTCAGGACCGCACTGGCTACGTGTTGACCCTCACCGCCCGCGAGCAGCACATCCGCCGCGACAAGGCCACCAGCAACATCTGCTCGAACCAGGGCCTGGTGACTCTGCGGGCCAACATCTTCATGCAACTGGCTGGGCCCGAGGGACTGCGTGGGCTGGCAAAGCAAAACGCCGCCAAGGCCCAGTACCTCCGGCAGCGACTGCTGGGCCTTCCAGACATGGCTGTGGTGGATGACCAGCCCTTCTTCAACGAGTTCGTCCTCCGGTACACCGGTGACTACGCCGCGCTGGAGGAGGCCTGCCTCCAGGAGAGCCTGCTCCCGGGGCTGGATCTGGGCCGCTACTACCCCGAGTACCAGGGCTGCATCCTCTGGTGCGCCACCGAGCTCCACACCCGCCAGATGATCGAGAGCCTCGTCGAGATCCTGGCCCGCGTCCCCGCTACGGTCTAAGGAGAACCCCCATGTTCCTTCGTCAGCGCGAACCCCTCATCTTCGAGCGCTCGGTCCCCGGCAAGCGGGGGATGGACCTCCCGAGACTGGACGTGCCTGAGGCCCAGGACACCCGGCCTGCCCACCTCCGCCGCAGCAGCTTTGACGCCCTGCCGGAGCTGAGCGAGGTGGACGTCATCCGGCACTTCACGCGGCTTTCGAAGTGGAACTATGGTGTGGACGACGGCATCTATCCGCTGGGTTCCTGCACCATGAAGCACAACCCCCGCCTGAACGAAAAAGTGGCGGGCCTGGCCGGCTTCACCGACAGCCACCCCATGGCGCCCGATGCCCTGGTGCAGGGCAATCTGGAGCTGGTCTACACCCTCCAGTCCTGGCTACAGGAGATCACAGGACTGCCTGGCGTCACCCTCCAGCCCAGTGCCGGTGCCGCTGGCGAACTCACGGGCGTGATGCTCATCCGCGCCTACCACCTGTCCCGGGGGGCCCAGCGCCGCGTAATCCTGATCCCCGATAGCGGCCATGGCACCAACCCCGCCACCGCCGCCATGGCGGGCTACGACGTGGTGGAGATGCCCTCCCAGCCGGATGGCACCATCAGCTTCGCAGACGTCACGGACCCCTCCAGCGGCAAGGTCCGCAAGGGGTTGCTTAGCCTGGTGGCCGAGCTGGGTCCCGAGATCGCCGGCGCCATGATCACCAACCCCAACACCGTGGGCGTCTTTGAGTACCGCTTCAAAGAGATCAGCGACCTGCTCCACAGCATCGACGCCCTGGTCTACATGGATGGCGCCAACATGAACGCACTCATCGGCGTGGCGCGGCCCGGGGACTTCGGTGTGGACGTCATGCACCTGAACCTGCACAAGACCTTCTCCACGCCCCACGGCGGGGGCGGCCCTGGGGCCGGGCCGGTCTGCTGTGCCGAGAAGCTGCGCCCCTTCCTGCCCGTACCCGTGGTGGTCCGTGACACGGTGAAGGCGGGCGAGGGCGCAGAGCCTACCCACACCTACCACTGGGACTGGGATCGCCCCCAGAGCATCGGCAAGGTGCACACCTTCTATGGCAACTTCGGGATCCTGGTGCGGGCTCTGACCTACTGCCTGAGCCACGGCTCAGATGGCCTCAAGGCCGCCACCCTGAGGGCCATCGTGAACGCCAACTACATCCGGGTGCGGCTGCAGGGTGCCTACGCCCTCCACATCGACTCCCCCAGCCTCCACGAGGTGGTCTTCAGCGACACCCTCCAGGCGAAGCGCGAGGTACACACCTTGGACATCGCCAAGCGGCTCATCGACCACGGCTACCACCCACCGACGATCTACTTCCCACTCATCGTGCCGGGCGCCATGATGATCGAGCCCACCGAGAGCGAAGACAAATACGAGCTGGATGCGTTCTGCGACACCATGCTCACCATTGCCCGGGAGGCCGAGGAAATCCCCGAGGCGCTCCACCACGCACCCATCCTCGCGCCCCTGCGTCGGCTCGACGAGACCACCGCCGCCCGCAAGCCTGTGCTGAGGTGGCAGAAGCCTGCTGCCGTGCAGGCATGAACCTCTCCATCTTTGAGCTCTTCCGAATCGGCATCGGTCCCAGCTCGTCCCACACCGTGGGACCCATGCGGGCCGCCCGCACCTTCATCCTGGACCTGGCGAATGCCGGCAAGCTGGGGGCTGTGGCAGCGGTGAAGGTGGAGCTGTTCGGCAGTCTCGGAGCCACGGGAAGGGGGCATGGCAGCGACAAGGCCGTCCTGTTGGGCCTCATGGGCGAGACCCCCGAGGGTGTGGCGGTGGGGGAGGTCGACAATCTGGTGGCCCGGGTGCGTGTTCTCGAGCGCCTCTCCTTGCTTCACCTGCACGAAGTGGAGTTCCGGGAGGCGGAGCACCTGCAGCTCCTCCTGAAGAACTTGCCCTATCACCCGAACGGCATGCGCTTCACAGCCCTGAACGCTGCCGGCTCCGTTTTGAGCGCGCGGGTCTTCTACTCCGTGGGTGGGGGGTTTGTGGTGGAGGAAGGGGTGACCAAACAAGCGCCCCAGGGACCTGAACCTCCCCATGCCTTCCGCACGGGCGAAGAACTACTCAGGCGCTGCCGGGACGCCGGCTTATCTGTCGGTCGGCTCATGCTGGAGAACGAGCGCACTTGGCGCTCCCGGCGGGAGATCTACGAGGGCCTGCTGAACATCTGGTCGGTCATGCAGGCCTGCGTGAAGCGGGGTTGCACCACCGAGGGGATTCTCCCGGGCGGCCTGCAGGTCCCTCGCCGCGCGCCGTCCCTCTATCGGCGGCTCACCGAGACCCCGGAGTCGGGCCTGCGGGATCCCCTCACAGCCATCGACTTCGTCAGCCTCTACGCCCTGGCGGTGAACGAAGAGAACGCCGCCGGCGGCCGCGTGGTGACCGCCCCAACCAATGGCGCCGCCGGGATCATCCCGGCGGTGCTGCACTACTACCATCGCTTCGTCCCCGGGGCCTCAGAGGAAGGCGTGGTGCGCTTCCTGCTGACAGCGGGGGCCATCGGGGCCCTCTACAAGGAAAATGCCTCCATCAGCGGAGCCGAGGTCGGCTGCCAGGGGGAGGTGGGGGTCGCCTGCTCCATGGCGGCCGGGGCCTTGGCGGAGGTGCTCGGAGGGACGCCCGGTCAGGTGGAGAATGCCGCCGAGATCGGGCTGGAACACAACCTCGGCCTGACCTGCGATCCCATCGGCGGCCTGGTCCAGGTTCCCTGCATCGAGCGCAACGCCATGGCCGCTGTGAAGGCCATCAATGCCGCCCGGATGTCGATGTATGGCGACGGTGAGCACTTCGTCAGCCTCGACAAGGTCATTCGCACCATGCGGGAGACCGGTGCGGACATGAAGAGCAAGTACAAGGAAACCTCCCTCGGCGGGTTGGCGCTCGCCCATCCTGACTCCCCGCGCGACTACACCGTCAACCTGCCGGAGTGCTAACCCCAGCGGCCTGCCCAGGAGCTTTCCCATGGCGACTTTCGACCTCATCGTGATCGGCTCAGGCCCCGGCGGCTACATCGCGGCCATCCGCGCCGCCCAGTTGGGACTGGAGACCGCCATCGTAGAGCGGGACCCCGCCGGCCTCGGTGGCACTTGCCTCCGGCGCGGCTGCATTCCCGCCAAGACCTGGCTGGAGACCGCGCACCGGTTTGGGCACATGTCTGATCTTGCGGACTACGGCATCGCCGGGGTCGACACCTCCCAACTGAGGGCCGACCTGGCCGCCATCGTGAAGCGCAAGAACCGCATCGTCATGAAGGGTGGCAAGGGCATAGAGTTCCTCATGAAGAAGAACAAGGTGACGATCCTGCGAGGCAGCGCCCGTCTCCTGGGCGGCGGCGGCGTGGAAGTGCAGGGCGCCGAGACAGAGACCCACCAGGCCCGGAAGATCATCCTGGCCACGGGCTCCCGGCCCCAGACCATCCCGGGCCTGGCGACGGATGGCATCCGCATCCTGAACAGTGACCACGTGCTGGACCTCACCGAGCTTCCCGGCCACCTGATGGTGCTGGGGGCCGGTGCCATCGGTGTGGAGTTCGCCTCCGTCTTCAGCCGCCTGGGCTGCAAGGTGACCCTGGTGGAGCTTCAGGAGCGGCTTCTGCCGTTGGAGGATCGAGCCATCGGGGAAGAGCTGGCCAAGATCTTCGTCAAGCAGCTGAAGATGGATGTCCGCGTGAAGACCCGGATCGTCTCCATCGAGCGCCAGGAAGACGGCATTCTGGCCCTGTTGGAGGGGGAGAAGCCGGGCCTGGTGGCCTGCTCCCACCTGCTTGTGGCCGTGGGGCGGGGTCCCGTCACGGCGGACCTGGGGCTGGATGCCACCCGGGCCATCGTAGAGCGGGGCTTCGTGTCGGTGGATGCGTTCATGCGCACCGCCGAGCCGGACCTGCTGGCCATCGGCGACATCGTCAGGACCCCACTTTTGGCCCATGTGGCCTCGGACGAAGGCGTCGTCGCCGCCGAGCAGGCCGCCCTGGAGCTGGGCCGGGACGCCCACCCCCACGCCATCGACTACGAGCTGGTGCCAAGCTGCACCTACTGCGAACCAGAAGTGGGCTGCCTCGGGCTCTCAGAGGAGCAGGCCCGGGAGCGCTTCACCGACGTCGAAGTCGGCAGCTTCCCCTTCATGCCCCTGGCCAAAGCCAACATCCTTGGGGAGCCCCACGGGTTCATCAAGGTCGTCGCCACCAAGGCCACGGGTAAGATCCTCGGCATCCACATCCTCGGCCCCAAAGCCACGGAGCTGGTGGCCTCCAGTGTGGCGCTCCTTGGCGGCGGTTTCACGGTGGACCAACTGATCCACACCATGTATCCCCACCCCACCCTGAACGAGGCCTTCCCTGAGGCTGCCCGCAATGTCTACGGGCGTGCCTTGAATCTGTGATGACGATCAGCCGACCCAAGCAGGAGCCATATTGATCGGTCCAATTGTTAACTGCGGAGCGATCCTAGGCGGAAGTGTGGTTGGTGCTTTCTTGGGCAACCGAATTAGCGAAAACCTCAGAACCCGGCTGCCGCTTCTGTTCGGGCTTTCCTCCCTGGGCCTGGGTGTGGCGATGATCGTGAAGGGCAGATCCTTTCCGGCCGTGATCTTGGCACTCCTGCTGGGAACGATTCTGGGCGAACTGCTCCACATCGAGGCTTGGCTCACTCGAGTCGCCACCAAGACAAGGGTTGTGATCGATCGCTTGGTCGAGCCAACAGACACGAGCCCCTCGCATGAAGAGCACAGTGCAACCTTCGTCGCACTCATGGTGCTGTTCTGTGCGAGTGCCACGGGAATCTTTGGCGCCATGAATGAGGGCATGACCGGGGATACGTCCCTCCTCATTGTGAAATCGATTCTGGACTTCTTCACGGCGGCCATCTTCGCCACGGCCCTGGGCTACTCTCTGGCGGCCTTGGCCATTCCGCAGTTGATCATCCAGGGAGGACTCTTCTTGTTGGCGGGTCGGTTGCTCCCCTTGATGACCCCAAGCATGGTTGGCGATTTCTCCGCCTGCGGAGGGCTGATCATGGTGGCCACTGGGTTTCGGGTGGCTGGAATTAAGCACTTTCATACCGCAAACATGGTGCCCGCCCTGTTTATAGCGATGCCCATCTCTGCCCTCTGGACCCGCCTGCTGGGGTGATCGCAGAATCCTGCGTCCGCAGGACTGGATTGTTTCTAATCCAAACAGCCACCCCTGGGTTCCCAAAGCAAATCGATCCCCAAGACTGTCCACAGACCCTCCCCTGCGAGAGACTGGAACCCCAGGAGCCTGCATGCCCCGATATGCCCGCCGTGTTGGCCGCGAAGTCCTGGAAGGGCATCCCCGGCTCCCGCCCTGGATTGCCCAGGAGCGCGTGCGCCTCGGCGACCTCCATCGCATGAAGACCGACCTGCGAACCTCGGGTCTGCACACGGTGTGCGAGGAGGCCCGCTGCCCCAACCGCACCCACTGCTTCGCCCTAGGAACCGCCACCTTCCTGCTCATGGGGGGCGTCTGCACCCGGGCCTGCGGGTTCTGTAGCATCCAGAGCGGGCAACCCGAGGCACTGAACCCATTGGAGCCCCAGGAGACCGCCGAGCGCGTGGCGGCCCTGAACCTCCGCTTCGCCGTGCTCACCTCGGTGAACCGGGATGATCTGCCGGACGGCGGGGCGGCCCACTTTGCCGAGACCATCCTGGCCATCCGCCGCCGCAACCCAGGGGTTGGTGTGGAGGTGCTGGTGCCGGACTTCCTGGGCGACCTCGAGGCCGTGGCCCGAGTGGTTGCGGCGGGTCCCGAGGTGTTCAACC
>CAITBU010000492.1 GCA_903890595.1 uncultured Holophagaceae bacterium
AGGCCGGAGATGGCATAGGCCAGGGTGAGGGCCACGGTGAAGTAGCCCACATCCCTATGGGTGGCGGCGTTCCAGCGGCGCCAGGGCTTGGCCCGGCGGGCCGGTTCGGGAGTCACGACGGACCTACTGGATCTCGGCGCCCAGGCCTTCGATGCGGATGATGGTCTTGGGGCCGGTGACCTTGCCGTAGTCGGCGGGCTTGCTCAGGGCCTTGGCCTCCTTGTCGCACATGGCCTTCTGCTGCTCAACGCTGAGGACGCGCTTGGACACGGTGCCTTCGGCGACCACCGTGCCGCCCTTGGCGGCCATGGGGAAGGCGATGACGCCGTCCTCCACCTTGAACATGATCTCCTTCTTGTCGGCGCCGATCTTGATCCAGCACCCGCGCTCTTCGCAGACCTCGGTCACGATGCCCGTCACGCGGACCTGCTTGCCGGCGTAGGCATCGGGGTTGGCCAGGATCTCGGCGACCTTCACTTCGGCCTTGAGGGCGAGGGGCTGGCCGTACTTGCGGGCCCCCGCAGCGCTGAGGCAGGCAGGCAGCAAGATCATGAGGGCGAGGGTGGCGGGGATGCGCATGAGACCTCCGGGTGAGCACCGATGATAACCGAGCTGTCATCAATGATGCCTGAAATCTCCCATACCCTTCCTTCTGTCGGGAAGAGGTTCGATGGTTTTGCTGGCTTCAGGGCTTCTTGTTGCGCGCCGACAGGCGGTCCAGCATGTCCCACACCTGGTGGCACTCGTCGCAGGTGGAGCGAGGCTCGCCGCAGGGGAAGCCCTCCACGCCCATGCCCTGGCAGCGGGGGTTGCTGAAGAAGAACACCAGCTCCTTCACCGAGCCCAGCATGCGGGCCTGCAGGGCCGCGTCCGGCAGGGACCGCAGGTCCTGGATGAGCTGCCACTCGGCGGCGCTGAGGTCGGGGCGGTCGATGGACTGGGACATGGCGACTCCGGGTTGGCCAGTATAGGGGACAGTCCGGCCCGCCGCCTCCTCAGCGATACTTGGCGCCCATGGTCTTGATGACGGCGGCCAGGTGGGTGCGCAGGGACTTGGGCTCCAGCACCTCCGCATCCCCGCCGAACTGCAGGATGAAGCGGGTGGGGCCCGAGGGCTCGGTGGCGAGGAAGGTGACCAGGACGGTGCCGCCCTTCTCCTTGCGCACTTCGACGGAGGGCAGGGCCGGGGGGGCGTCCAGGAGGGCCTGGGGCCAGTTGGTGCCGCTGATGCGGAGCTGGATGCGGAAGGGGGTGCCTGGGCTGAACCAGCCGCCGATCTGGCAGTCCCGGGCCTGCTCCATGGGGCCCTTGTCGGGGATCAGGCCGCGCCGACCCAGGGCCTTGGCCTCGACGATGCGGGCCAGGCGGAAGTGCCGGGGCTCCTGCTTGGCCGGGTCCCAGGCCAGCAGGAAGGCTCCGCCTGAGAAGACATCGTGGGTGAGGGTAAAGGGAATGACCGTCCGGGTGCTGGTGCGGCCGGTGGAGGCGGCCTGGTAGGTCAGCTCCAGCTCCCGGGACCCATCCGGGTGACCCAGGGCCAGCAGGACCTGGGTGAGCATCTTGGTGTCCAGGGCCTGCTGATCATCTGCCCCGCCGCGCACACAGACATGCTCCTGGAGGGCCTTGAACAGATCCCGGTCCCGGGTGCTCAGGTGGCTGTCCGCCAGCTTCCGCAGGCCTTCCAGCTGGTCGTACCACAGCTCGGTGGCCGTGCCCTCCAGGGCCATGAGGGCCACCTCCAGGGCCATGCGGGCGTGAGGGGTGATGCGGGTGTCCCACTCGGGGCCCTTCTCCAGGGTGAAGTGGATCACCGGCGGGCGGCCCTGGCGGACCTTGCCGAAGCGGGCCCCCTGCTCCTCGAGCAGCTGAATGGCCCGGTCCACCGTGCGCGGGGCCACCCCGCCCAGGCGGCGGGTGAGGGCGGCCTTGGTGATGCCCCGCTCCCCGGCATCGCGGATGGACTCGAGCACGGCCTGCATGCGCTCGGGCTTCACGAGGTTCCCCCCATCCGGCTTGGGGGACTCAAGGGGCTTGCGGCTAGGGGTTCCGGCCATGGGGGCCTCCTGGGACTGACCTTCAGAGTTAGTCAGCCAATGTCCAATGGCAAGGGGTTTGGCAGACTCCCCTCCCAGAGACCAGCGAAGGGCTGGCCGTCCCAGGGGGCGCTCGGGCGCAGCACGGCATGGGCTCCGGCGTACAGGGCGCACCACAGGGCGGCCCGCACCGTCGGGTCGGCTAGACGGTTCAGGGGCAGCTCGACAGCAGTGTCGTGGTCCCAGCCGAGGCGGACGTTGAGGCGACGGAGGCGGGCCATGAGCTCGCCCTGGGTGACTCCTGGACCAAAGGCCGTGGCGGCCTGCACCACCTGCTCCCGGGCATGGTAGGGCCCCCGGCCGGCCTCATCGTTGAAGCGGGGGCCGCCCAGGAGGTCCATGGGCAGGGGCTGCCCTGCTGGATCCCAGGGCACGCCCGAAGCCGCAGCGGCCACCTCTGCCACCCAGTCCCAGGGCGTTCCCGTGGCCGAGCAGATGGCCGTGGGGGGCGTCGCCTGCCCCAGCAGGCCCAGGGCCACGCCCTCGACCCGGTTGCGGAGCTGGGCGTAACTCAAGCTCTTCCAATCCGGTGTCGTGAGGGCAGGGCGCTCCTGCAGCCGCGCCGCGCGCTGGATCAGCAGGTCTCTCAGGGTCTCGGCCACGGGAACGAGTGTGACCCCCCGCCCGGGGGACCAGCCAGGCGAAATATTCCGTAAACCCATTCCCTGTGCGCCGGGTCAATGGGGTTACCAGATATAACCGTTCCCTATGGGTCACCATGCCCGCTTCCCTGGAGCCAGTCATGCGCCTCTCCTTCCGCTCCGTTGCACTGTTCGCCGTACCGGCCCTGATCCTTGTCCTGGCGCTGGCCTGCGGGGGTACCGCCAAGACCTCTCTGGTTGGCTCCGAGGCCCCCACGGGTACCGCCGCCATCATCCTGACGGATGCCCCCTCCGACCTCTGGTCCTCCGTGGAAGTGGTGGTCACCCAGGTGACCCTGCGCAGCAAGGCCGACCACACCAAGGAGGTGGTGGCCTTCTCGGGCACCTCCGCCAAGGTCAACCTGGTGGACCTGGATAGCGTGGGCGAGCTGCTGGCCACCGCCGCCATCCCGGTGGGCACCTACGATGGGTTGCGAGTCACCCTTGATCCCGCCAGCCTCACCCTGGTCAAGGCCGACGGCACCACCGTCCCCGCCAGCCAGGTTCATGTTCAGGGCAGCAGCGTCATGGTGGAGCTCAGCGCCGACCTGGTGGTCGCCGCCGGTGGCAACAATGCCGTGCAGCTGGACTTCGACCTGGGC
>CAITBU010000493.1 GCA_903890595.1 uncultured Holophagaceae bacterium
ACTTTGATGATCTCTTTGCCGGCCAGGTGGGACTGGGCTTCGGGGCAGGCCAGGGCGGCGCTGCGGCGGTCGTCTTCGGTGGCGGAGGCGGGCAGCGTGACGCGGCCGCGCACCTTGCCGTTCACCTGCACCACCACCAGCACCTCGTCCGCCTGCAGCAGGCTGGTGTCGGCGGCGGGCCAGGTGGCCTTCATGCAGAGGCCCTCGTGGCCCAGCTGGTTCCAGAGCTGCTCGGCGATGTGCGGTGCCACGGGGGACAGCATGCGCACGAAGGCGTCCAGGGCGTGCTGGAGCACAGCGCCACGGTGCGGGGCCGATGTAGGCAGGTCACCCAGGGCGTTGGACAGCTCCATGAGGCCCGAGACCACAGTGTTGAACTGGTAGCGGCGCTCCAGGTCGTCCGTGAGACGGGCAACGGTCTGGTTGAGCTTGATGAGGAGGGTCTTCTCCTCCGCACTGAGCTGGTCCTTGGCGGGCAGCGGGTCGGCGCAGATGCCGTGGTCATCCACCATGCGGGACACGCGCTTGAGGAAGCGGGTGGCCCCCTCGATGCCCTCGAAGCCCGTCCAGTCGATCTCCTTCTCGATGGGCGCGGCAAAGATCATGAACAGCCGCAGGGCATCGGCCCCGTAGCGGGAGATCACCGCGTCGGGGTCCACGATGTTGCCCTTGGACTTGCTCATCTTCGAGCCGTCCTTCAGCACCATGCCCTGGCAGATGAGCTTCTGGAACGGTTCAGGGCCGCTGGCCAGGCCCAGGTCGCGCAGCACCTTGTAGAAGTAGCGGGCGTAGATGAGGTGCATGGTGGCGTGCTCGATGCCGCCGACGTACAGGTCCACCGGCATCCAGGCATCGCTCTCGGCCTTGGCGAAGGGCAGCTCCGTGTTGGCGGGGTCGAGGTAGCGCAGCCAGTACCAGCTGCTGTCCACGAAGGTGTCCATGGTGTCGGTTTCGCGACGAGCTTTCTTTCCACAGCTTGGACACGGCGTGTCCAAGAAGGAAGAACAGGTCTTCAAGGGAGAAGGACCGACGCCGGTGAAGGCCACGTCCTCGGGCAGGCGTACCGGCAGGTTCTCCGGCTTCTCGGGGACGACGCCACAGTCGTCGCAGTGCACGGTGGGGATCGGGGTGCCCCAGTAGCGCTGGCGGCTGAGGCCCCAGTCCTTGAGCTTGTAGGTGGTGGTGCGCGCGGCGCGGTCGCCCAGCTTGGCGAGCATGGCCGTGACAGCCTCGTCACTCTTCATGCCCGTGAACTCGCCGCTGTTCACCAGGGTGCCCAGGTCCCAGGCGGACTCGGACTCGATGACCTTGGGGATGGCCAGGCCGTACTTCTGGGCGAACTCGAAGTCGCGCTCGTCGTGAGCGGGCACGCCCATCACCGCACCGGTGCCGTAGTCCATGAGCACGTAGTTGGCGGCGAACACCGGCACCTTCTCGCCGGTGAAGGGGTGGATGGCCGAGACGGCGGAGCGGTGCCCCAGCTTCTCGTCGCTGGTGAGGCGCTCTTCGCGGCTCAGGGCCGCCACCTGGTCACAGAAGGCCTTCAGGGCCGGATCCGTCTGGGCCGCCTGCTCGATGACGGGATGCTCAGTGCTGAGAGCCATGAAGGTGACGCCACAGAGGGTGTCCAGGCGGGTGGTGAACACCTCCACCTGCTCGCCCGTGTCCAGGTCGAAGGCCATGCGGGCCCCCTCGGAGCGGCCAATCCAGTGGCGCTGCATGGTCTTCACGTTCTCGGGCCAGTCCAGGCCGTCCAGGCAGGCCAGCAGCTCGTCGGCGTACTTGGTGGTCTGGAAGAAATACTGCTCCAGGGGCTTCTGGGTCACGGGGTGGCCCGTGCGCTCGTCCTTGCCGTCCACCACCTGCTCATTAGCCAGCACGGTGCCCAGGGCCTCGCACCAGTTCACGGTGCGGTTGGCGCGGAACACGTCGCCGCGCTCCCACATCTTCAGGAACAGCCACTGGTTCCACCGGTAGTAGTCGTCCTGGAAGCTGGCGACCTCGCGCTCCCAGTCGTAGCTGATGCCCAGCTTCTGGATCTGGCCCTTCATCTCCTCGATGTTGGCGCGGGTCCAGATGGCGGGGTGGATGCCGTTCTTGATGGCGGCGTTCTCCGCCGGCAGGCCGAAGCTGTCCCAGCCCAGGGGGTGCATGACCTCGTAGCCCTGCATGCGGCGGAAGCGGGCCGTCACATCGCCCAGGGTGTAGTTGCGCACATGGCCCATGTGGATGCGGCCGCTGGGGTAGGGCAGCATCACCAGCATGTAGAAGGTCTTGGAGTCCGGCAGCAGGTCGGCGGCGCGCTTGGCGCGGAAGGCGCCAGACTCGATCCAGTGGCGCTGGATTGCAGGTTCCTGGGTCAGGGGCTGAAAGGGCATGGCGAAGACTCCGCTGGAACCCTCAAGTCTACTAGGAAAGGGCCTAAGTACCGAGGTTGCACCCCTGAAAGGCCCGCCAGCCCTACACTGGGGGCTCATCGCACTGTGCCCTTTCAACCCTGCGAAAGCCCCGCATGACCCCTGCTCCAGACCTGACTGCCGCCGCCCCCGCACCCCCGCGCCTGCTGCAGGCCTGCTTCGAGGCCGCCGCAGCCCGCTGGCCAGAGCAACTGGCGGTGGATGTGCCACCGGGGCCCGGCCGGGACCAGCGGCACACCGCAACCTATGCGGAGCTGGCGGCCCGCGCCCACACCCTGGCGGCCCTGCTGCGGCCCCGGCTGACCCGCGATGCCATCGTCGCCCTCCACCTCTGCCGAGACACGCCGGACCTCTACGCTGCCCAGCTGGCGGTGCTGCTGGCGGGGGGAGCCTGGACCTGCATCGATCCTACGTTTCCCGATGATCAGGTGCAGGCCATCCTCGACGATGCCGCCCCCGCCGCCGTCCTGGCCGATGCGGCCGGGGTCGCGCGGCTGCAGCGACTGCACCCGGGCACCGACCTGCTGGTGGACACCGCCGCCTACCTGGCGACGGCCCCGGCGGCAGCGCCCCTCGCGGCCGCCCCCTGGCAGGACGCCCAGAGCCTGGCCTACCTCATCTACACCTCGGGCACCACAGGCAAGCCCAAGGGCGTGATGATCCAGCAGGCGGGCATCACCAGCCTGGTGATGGGCGACCTCGCCGAGTTTGGCCTGGGCCCCGGTGACCGCGTGGCCCAGGGCTCGTCGGCGGCCTACGACTCCTCCGTGGAGGAGGGCTGGCTGGCCCTGGCCTCGGGCGCCACGGTGGTGGTCATGGACGATGCGGCGGCCCGCCTGGGCCCCGACCTCGTGCCCTGGCTCCAGGCAGAACGCATCACGGTCTTCTGCCCGCCCCCGACCCTGCTGCGGGCCACGGGCTGCGAGGATCCCAGCACCGCCCTGCCGGACCTAAAACTTCTCTACGTGGGTGGCGAGGCCCTGCCCCAGGACGTGGCCGACCGCTGGGGCCAGGGCCGGCGCCTGGTCAATGGCTACGGCCCCACGGAGTGCACCGTCACCGCCCTGCGCACGGACATCGTTCCGGGCGCCCCCATCACCATCGGCAGACCCGTCCCACGCCTGCGGGCCTGGGTGCTGGATGCGGCCCTGGCCGAGGTGACACCGGGACAACCCGGTGAGCTCTGCATCGGCGGACCTGGCTTGGCCCGCGGCTACCGCAACGACGCCGAAACCACGGCCCTGAAGTTCATTGAGCACCCCGTCTTCGGCCGCATCTACCGCACGGGGGACCTGGCGCTGCGGGGGCCCGACGGTGCTCACCACTACCTGGGCCGCATGGACACCCAGGTGAAGCTGCGAGGCTACCGCATCGAGCTGGAGGCCATCGAGGCCCGGCTGGTGGAGCACATGGGCGTGCGGGCCGCCGCCTGTGCGGTGCAGGGTGAAGGCGCTCGCCAGACCCTGGTGGGGTTCTTCGTACCCGAGGACCCCGGCATCGTCCCCCTGGGCGAGCACCTCAAGGCCTGGCTGCGCCTCAGCCTGCCGGCTTACATGGTGCCGGGGTACCTGGCACCGCTGGCGGAGCTGCCCGTCAGCGTGAGCGGCAAGCTGGACCGCCGCAGCCTGCCCCCGGTGCGCACCGCCGGCGAGGCCCTGGAGCCCGGCGAGCCCCCGCGCGATGCCACGGAGGCCGCCCTGGCCCGCGCCTTCCGCGAGGTCCTGGCCCTGGCGGCGGATGCCCCCATCCATGCGGACTTCTTCAGCGATCTGGGCGGCGACAGCCTGGGGGCCGCCATGGTGGTGTCCCTCCTGCGGGACGATCCCACCACCGCCGCCGTCACGGTGCGCGACATCTACGAGGCCCCCACCATCGCGGAGCTGGCCCCCCGCCTGCAGGCCTCCCGACGGGCGCCCGCAAAAGCACTGGGTGACAGTGCGCCGCCCCTCCGCACCCGGGCCAACCCGCCAGGCCCAGCCCTGGCGCTCCACACCCTCTGCCTGCTGGCCACCTTGGCCCTGGGCGCCCCGCTGACTTACCTCCTAACCTTCCAGCTGGTACCCGCCCTGGCCCAGCGCCTAGGCCTGCTCCCGCTCATCCTGCTGGCGCCGCTGCTCTCGGCCGCGGGCCTGGCCCTGTGGACGCCCCTTGCCCTGGCCTACGCCGTGCTGGTGAAGCGCGTCCTGATCGGCCGCTACCAGCCCCTCACAGCCCCGGTATGGGGCAGCTTCCACACCCGCAACTGGATGGTGCAGCAGGCTGTACGCCTGGTGCCCTGGGGCCTCCTCACAGGCACGGTTCTCCACGCCGCCGCCCTGCGGGCCCTCGGTGCACGCATCGGCCAGCGGGTGCACATCCACCGCGGCGTACAGCTGCTGCGGGGTGGCTGGGACCTCCTGGACATCGGCGATGACGCCACCTTGAGCCAGGACGTGGCGCTGATGCTGGTGGACCTCGAAGCCGGTCTGGTCAAGGTGGGGCCCATCACCATCGGTGCCAGTGCCACCCTGGAGGTGCGTGCCAGCGTGGACGGCCACACCGAGGTCGGGGCCGGGGCCTGCCTCACGGCTCTGTCGCACCTCCCTGCCGGCAGCCGGATCCCCGTAGGCGAGCGCTGGCACGGCATCCCTGCCCAGCCTGCCGGACGGGCACCCGAGGCCCCCGCCCTGCCCCCCGGCACCCAGGACACCAGCTTCGGCTTCACCTGCCGCCTGCTGGCCGCCCGCCTGGCCCTGGCGATGTTCCTGTCACTGCCGGTGGACCTGCTCTTCGTGGCCCTGGCCCTGGGCTCAGGGTGGACACTCGCTACCGCGCTGGACGGCCTCGCCACCCCCGCCACGCTCATCCTCCTGGTGGTCTCGCTGCCCCTCACCCTCATCGCCCAGGCCCTGGCAGCGCAGGCCCTGGGGCCGGTGGAGCCCGGCGTCCTGGGGCGCTGGAGCCCCGCCTACCTGCGGGTCTGGCTCAAGTCCGGCCTGGTGGACGCTGCCGGCCAGTGGCTCAGCGGCACCCTCTTCTGGCCCTTCTGGCTCCGCCTGGCGGGCATGCGCATCGGCCCCGGCTGCGAGCTCAGCACCATCATCGACGTGGTGCCCGAGCTGGTGACCATCGGGCCCGAGACC
>CAITBU010000494.1 GCA_903890595.1 uncultured Holophagaceae bacterium
ACCTCCAGTTTACGCTTCCTGGACGCCAGCCTTAAGCCCCGATGCTGAGAAGGGGGTGGGTAGGATATCTTCATGCCCTGCGGTGCCGGGGTCAGGCAGGGGCGTCATGGGGAAGGCCGTCAGGATCATCGCTCAGATCGGTCTCCTGGCGCTGTTCCAGCTGCTGGGCCTGCGCCTCGCCGCCGTGGCCCACCTGCCCATTCCTGGCAATGTCCTCGGCTTGCTCCTGCTCTTCCTGGCCCTGCAGTCCGGCCTGGTGCAGCTCAAGCACATCCAGGAAGGCGCCGACTTCCTGCTTCGGCATCTGGTGTTCTTCTTCATCCCCGTGGCGGTGGACCTGATGAACTGGGGCGGGGTGTTCCGCCAGCATGGCTTCCGCTTGGCCCTGGTGATCGGCGTGGGCTCGGTGCTCACCTTCCTCGTCACCGGCCATGCGAGCCAGTGGTTGCAGCGGCGGAACCAGCCATGCAAGTCCTGACCACGGCCTTCTGTCTTGCCCTGACCCTGGGTGCCTATCACCTGGCCAAGGCCCTGAACCTCAGGTACCGGCATCCCCTGCTGAACGTTGTCCTCCTGGGCGCCACCTTCGTGATCGCCGCCCTCCTTGTGCTGAGGATCCCCTACCAGGCCTATGTGCCGGGGCGCAGCCTCATGACCGCCCTCCTCGGGCCAGCCACGGTGGGCCTGGCGGTACCCCTGTTCCGCAACCGGGACCTGCTGCGCCGCCATGCGCCTGCGATTCTCGCGGGCATCGGCCTGGGTACCCTCACCTCGGTGCTGAGTGCGGGCTGGCTGGCGACCCTGGTGGCGCTCCCTCCCGACATCGTGCTGTCCCTCCTGCCCCGCAGCGTGACCATCCCCTTCGCGGTGGAGATCGTGAAGCTGCACGGCGGCAGCCAGGCCCTGGCCTCGGCCTTCGTGGTGGCGACGGGTACGGTGGGCTCGGTGTTTGGGGCGACCCTGCTCACGTGGACGGGTGTGCGGGATCCCGTGGCCCGGGGCCTGGCCCTGGGGACGGCGGCCCATGGCCAAGGCACGGCCATGGCCTTCGCCGAGGGCCCGGACCAGGGGACCATGGCAGGCCTGGCCCTCACCCTGGCGGGCATCACCACCACCCTGCTGGCACCCCTGCTGATCCGCTTGCTCGTGCCGGCCTGAGCGCGCTCAGGACCTGGGAATCCAGTGGGGCTCGATGCTGTCGAGAAGGCGGGCCACGAGGTCGCGGTTGCGGCGGGTGCGCGCCTCCCGGCCCTGGGGCTCGGGATAGGCTGGGTTGGGGTCGTGGAGGGCTGGTGCCAGGTCGGGGCCCAGCAGGTGCCGCCAGCGATCCAACCAGGCCTGCGGCAGCTCGGCAGGCAGGGGCAGGTCCTGCATGACCAGGTAAAGGAGGGTCCAGACTCGAGCCACCACCTGGGCCTCGTAGCCGCCGCCCAGGGTCACCAGCAGGCGGTTCTCCGCGTGGGTCTCGGCCAGGCTCAGGATCCGGCGGAAGAGGCCCTCGAAGGCCTGGGTGGTGAGGGCCAGATCGCCCAGGGGATCGGAGAAATGGGCATCCGCCCCGGCCTGCACCACCAGCGCCTGCGGCTGGAACCAGGCCAGAGCCTTGGGCACCACGTACTCGAAAGCCTCGAGGTAGTCCGCTGCACCGGTGAAGGGCTCCAGGGGGATGTTCACGGAGGTCCCCAGGGCCAGGCCGGAACCCATCTCCTGGATGTGCCCGGTGCCCGGGTAGAGGTAGTGACCGGACTCGTGGAGGCTGATGGTGAGCACCCGGGGGTCGCTGTAGAAGAGGTTCTGGACACCGTCCCCGTGGTGCAGGTCCACGTCCAGGTAGGCCACCCGCAGGCCCCCATCCACCAGGGCCTGGATGCCCACGGCCAGGTCGTTGTAGAGGCAGAAGCCCTCGGCCCGGTCCCGCTGGGCGTGGTGCAGGCCGCCACCCAGCTGCAGCACGCGCCGCTCC
>CAITBU010000495.1 GCA_903890595.1 uncultured Holophagaceae bacterium
ACCATCACCCACGCCCTCACGCACAACACCCGACCCTCCACGGAGATGTTGCGGGGCTTCAAGGAGATCCAGCCCGTCGTCTTCGCCGGGATCTTCCCCACCTCCAGCGACGACTTCGAGAACCTGCGCAACGCCATGGAGAAGCTGCGGCTCAATGACAGCAGCTTTACCTACGAGCCCGAGACCTCGACCGCCCTGGGCTTCGGCTTCCGCTGTGGCTTTCTGGGCCTGCTCCACATGGAGATCGTGCAGGAGCGTCTGGAGCGCGAGTTTGACCTGGACCTCATCATCACGGCCCCCAGCGTGCGCTACCACGTGCACCTCACGGATGGCTCGGAGATTGCGGTCGACAACCCCTCCAAGCTGCCGCCCCTCCAGAAGATCGCCAAGATCGAAGAGCCCATCATCGAGGCCACCATCCTCACCCGCACCGACTTTGTGGGCGGCCTCATCAAGCTCTGCGAAGAGCGGCGGGGCCTCCAGCAGAAGCTGGAATACGTGAGCCAGGATCGCGTGATGCTGGTCTATGAGATGCCCCTCAACGAGGTGGTGCTGGACTTCTACGACAAGCTCAAGTCCATCTCCAAGGGCTACGCCAGCCTGGACTATCACATGAAGTACTACTCGGAATCCGACCTGGTGAAGATGGACATTCTGGTGAACGCCGAGGCCGTGGATGCCCTCTCCATCCTGGTCCACCGGAGCAAGAGCCAGACCCTGGGCCTAGCCCTCTGCCAGCGCATGAAGGAAGTCATCCACCAGCAGATGTTCGACGTGGCCATCCAGGCCGCCATCGGCAGCAAGATCATCGCCCGCACCAACGTGAAGGCCCGCCGCAAAGACGTGCTCGCCAAGTGTTACGGCGGCGACGTCAGCCGCAAAAAGAAGCTCCTCAACAAGCAGAAAGAGGGCAAAAAGCGGATGAAGTCCATCGGCAACGTGGAGATCCCTCAGGAGGCCTTCTTGGCCATCCTTAAGGTCGACAACTAGGGCAGAGCACGGCCCCGATGGACCGCCTTCCGGATGAGGCTGAAGCAGGAGCGGAGGCCGACCGTGCGCGGAGCGCATGACCCCGCAGGGGCGAGGCCCAGGAGGGGCCGAGTCAAGTCCATCGGCAACGTGGAGATCCCTCAGGCCGAGCTTCAGCCGGGTGACGAGCGGGCAGGACTCAATGTCCTGCCCCGAGTCGGGCCCCCGGCGAAGCGAGGTTTCCTGGCCATCCTCAAGGTCGACAACTAGCCCAGCTTGTCCGTGTCCTTCAACTCGCCGGTCTCCAGGAGGTTGGCGAGAAACCGCTGCAGCTCCCCTTGCCCGATGATGCCTCGGCGCTGGAAGAGCTTGATGAGGCCCAGTACCAGGGTGCGGGTCTGATAGCTCTCCAGGGCCCGGGCCTCCGGTCCGTGGGTGCGGCTGTGCACCAGGTCGGGAAGGGGGTGGGCCCCACCCGCTGGAGCACCCTTTTCGAAGAGGCCGAAGGGATCCACGTCCAGAGGCTGGGTGGGGGCTGAGGCACCGAAGAAGGGATCCCGGGGGAAGGCCGCATTCCGGCTGGAAGGGGCCGGGAAGGTCGGGGGGGTCATGGCGAAGGTCACGGGCAGGGCGGTCTCCTCCCCGGATCCGCTGACTTCCACCGTGAGGATGCCGGTCTGGGTATCCATACGCCGGTAGTGCTCGCCGATGGCCTTCCGCAGGGAGCTGTGAGAAGCCACCACTGGTTCCACGTTGAGGCCGGAGGCGAAGCGCGCACTGTCGACCGCGTTGAGGTCGGAGGGATCGGACATGGCCAGGACGAGGGTCTTGGGCTCGCGAACACTCACCGGCAGGACGGAGAACTGGTCGGCCAGGCGGTGGGGGATGAGCCTCAGCACCTGGGCCGGCACCTCCAGCGCACGCACATCGACCTTGGGCACGCCCGTCTGTTTGCTGAGGAAGTCCACCAGCACTTCCTCGGAGATATAGCCGAGGGCCACGAGGTTGCTCCCCAGGCGGCCCCGGGCAATCTTCTGGTGGGTGATGGCACTCTGGAGCTGCGCAGGCGTGATGAGGCCGCCCTCCACGAGCAACTCTCCCAACCGCTTGATCTGTTGCTGCATAGGGGTTCCGGGGCCTTCTGGCGTTCCCTTGAGGGTCATATGCAAGGTAACTTGATTCAAGGCCTTTGTTGAAATGGAGGGGGGGATGGATGGAGCGGAACTGTGGCGGGCCACCCTGCACGATCTCAACAACCTGCTGGCAGGCTTCCAGGGCGTCCTGGAGCTGAGTGACCCGAAGCTGCCCCTGGACCCGCTCAACCGGGCCCGGCTGGAGGCCAGCCTGGAGGATGGCAAGACCCTCATCGCCATGGGCCGGGCCCTGGCCCTGGGCCGCTATCCGGACCCTGGCATGGCCCCCTGGAACGAGTGGCAGGCGGGCTTAGAGGAGCGCCTAACTCCCATGGCCACCCTCTTCCGCTGCCGCATCCAGGTGGTGGATGCCGGTGCCTCCGGAACCTCGTGGCCGGCTCCCATCCAGCAGGACTGGGCGGCAGCTTTAACCCGGCAGATCCTTCCCTGGGCGGCCCCCGGGACCCTGAGCATCGAGGCCAGTGCCGGGCCCGACCACTGGAGCCTGCTCTGGCTCACCGACGCCCCCATCCCCGC